>NZ_JAALEB010000116.1:0-8825 GCF_014145165.1 Dietzia sp. Cai40
CACCAGAACCGTCGTATTCCTCGTGGCCGGCGAGGGGATCGAACGGGTCGAGCTGACCGAGCCGTGGGGGGCCGTGACCGAAGCCGGTCACACGGCGCTCCTGGTCAGCACATCCGACGGCGAGGTCGACCTGGTCGACCACCTCACCCCGGCCGGCACCCAGGCGGTCGACCGGACGAGCGCCGACGTGACCGCCGCCGACGTCGACGTCCTGGTCCTGCCGGGCGGCGTCGCCAACCCGGACGCTCTGCGCCAGGACCAGCACGCTCTGACCCTCGTCCGCGAGATGGTCGAGGCGGGTAAGCCCGTCCTGGCCATCTGTCACGCGCCATGGGTCCTGATCGAGGCCGACGTCGTCCGCAGGCGCCGCGTCACCTCCTACCCGAGCCTGCGCACGGACCTGGTCAACGCCGGAGCCGAGTGGGTGGACGAGGAGCTGGTCAGCTCGGACGGCGTGTTCACCAGCCGCAACCCGGACGACCTCCCCGCCTTCTGCGACGCACTACTCGGCGCGATCCGCGGAGCGGAATAAGCCGACGGACCGAGGGAGGGTTTCGATGATCGGCGTCTACGTCCACCACCGGGGGCGCGGTCATCTCCACCGGGCCATTCCGGTGATGGGCGCCCTGCGGGAACGGGGACTGGACGTCACGATGCTCATCTCGGGCCAGTTCGACGACGCGCTCCTCCCCCCGGGAACCCGCGTCGTCCACCTCCCGTCCGGCATCGATGACGAGGAGGACGCCGAGGAGCTCACCCTCTCCGCCCGCCGCGCCGCCGTCGCGTGGATGGACCACGCACGACCCCGCGCCTTCTGGGTCGATTCGTCTCCCGCCATGTCGCTGGCCGCGCGGATGACCGGCATCCCGATGGTCAGCACCCTGCCGCCCGGGGTGAGGGAGGACGAGCCCCACCTGCTGCGGGTTCGTGCTGCGGAGCGGTTGATCGGGGCGTGGCCACCGGGGGCGCATCAGGCGACCCTGCGGCGGACGGAGAACCCCGTCGCGGAGATCGGCGGAGTGTCCCGCTTCGAGCGGCGCGTCCGCGAGACACGGCATCGTCGTCGTCCCCGTGTCGTCCATCTCAACGGCTCCGGCTCCGGCGGCGACCACCGCTTCTGGAGGGCGGTCCGATCGACGGCGCGCGAGCTCGGAGTGGCCGACTGGCTCGAGGTGGGCGGCCCGGACGGCGAATGGCACGCGGACCCCTGGCCGGAACTGTGTTCGGCCGACGTGGTGGTCACCGGAGGGGGCCAGTCGTCTGTTGCCGACGCCGCCTGCGCTGACGTGCCGCTCGTGGTGGTCCCGGGCCGGCGGCCGTACGGGGAGCAGGACGCCACCGCGGGGGCGTTGGACTCGATCCCGGCGGTGAGCGTGTTGCGCTACGGGGACGGGCCGACCGCCGTCGGGCACGCCGTCCGCCGACAACTGGAGAGGGCACGGGACGGGGAGACCGGAGGTATCCGCGCGTGGTGGGGCGTCGACGGTGCGGCGGCCCGCGCCGCCGAGGTGATCCGCGGGGCGACGACGGCCCGGTTCGGCAGCTGACGAGGCCCACTTCCGCCACTCGTCTCAGCAGATGAAGAGTCGGCCCCGGAGAATTGCCGAACTTTAACCTCTGGCCGCAGGCTCCGAAAAGCGCAGCCCCCGTCGACTTTTGCCGAGAAAGGTTAGCCTACGCTCGCTAATTTCCGTTTGACCTCGCCGCGTCGACTGTCAGGATGGAGTCAACCGCGTTCTGAACAATCAGGGCTCATGGCAGGGCACTTCAGCGTCGCGGGAAGGAGGCGCCGTGCCCAGATACAGGAACCTCGAACCCACTGCGGAGTTCTGGTCGTGGCGGGACGATGCCGCCTGCATCGATCTCGAAGACCTGTTCTACAGCGCAGAGGACGAATCGAAGGGCGAACGCCGTCGCAAGGAGGAGAGGGCCAAGGCCGTCTGTCAGGGCTGCCCGGTGTTCGACCCCTGTCGGCAGTTCGCCATGGAATCGAAGGAACTCTACGGGGTCTGGGGTGGGACGACCGAGTCCGAACGGCACGCCATGGCGGGCCGACACCGGACCGGCTGACACCGGCCGACCCCGCGGAGGTCAGAGATTCTCCCGCGGGGTCGCCTCATGACCCGTGGTGCCCGCGGACCGGTTCCGCTCCTTGAGTTCGGCCTCGTAGACGTGGCGACGCCCGTCGGTGACCTCGTCCCGGACGGCCTTGCTGACCTCTCGGGCAGTGGTCCAGAACCCGTCGTCGAACTCCTCGACCATCTGGAACGTCCACCGCCCGTGGAGGACGTTCACCCCGACCATCTCGGTCCGGATCAGCTCCGCGAGCTCGGTCCGGCCGACCGCCTCCAGCTGATCCGCGGCCTGCTGGTAGAGGATGTCCGCGCGCCCGATCAGCTGGTGCAGGTCATAGAGGTGCCCCCGGGCCCGCTCCACGTACTCCAGTGCCTCGGTGGCGGTGCCTGCGGCCTCCACCTCGGCGTCGGTCGCGCCGGGTGGTCGACGATGCGTCTCGTCGACGCTCGGCGTCCGGTCGCCGGAGGTAGCTCCCTCGTCCGCCCGGTCGTCCGCCACCGTCAGACCGTGCGGGTCAGGCGCCGGAGCTGATTCGGGTCGGTCCGGTGCTTGAGAGCGGTGACCAGGCCCGACCGGGGGCCCGCGTGATCGTCGTAGGTCCGCGGCTCACCCTCGAACATGCGCTCCGACCTGGTTTCCGGCGCGTCGTCCGTGGTGGCCTTGAGGAAGCGGTCGGGCAGCGAGAGCTTGGCGATCGTGCGCCACGACTGCCAGTACTGCTTGTACAGCGGACCCGTCGTATACGGCAGATCCCAGCGACGGCAGACGTCCTGGACCTTCTCCGAGATCTCGCCGTACCGGTTGGACGGGATGGTGGGGAAGAGGTGGTGCTCGATCTGGTAGGAGAGGTTGCCCGACATGAAGTGGGTGAGCTGGCTTCCGGTGAAGTTGGCGGAGCCGAGCATCTGACGCAGGTACCACTGCGCCTGGGTCTCCTCGGAGAGGTCCTCCAGGGTGAACTTGTCCGCACCGTCCGGGAAGTGCCCGCAGAAGATCACGGCGTTGGACCACAGGTTCCGGATGACGTTGGCGGTGGCGTTGGCGGCCATCGTCGACTTCCAGTTGGGGCCCGACAGGAGCGGGAACCACACGTAGTCCTTGCCCACCTGACGGCGGGCCTTGCGCAGGAACTGCCCGATGCGCCGCTTCTGCTCGGCCCGGCCGGACGAGTTGATGGTGCCCGGCGCGATCTCGAGGTGCTGGACCCCCACGCCCCACTGGAAGGTGAACGCCAGGATGGTGTTCCACACCAGGTTCAGCGAGTACGCCGGGTTCCACGGCTGGTCACGCGTCACACGGACCACGCCGTACCCGACGTCGTCATCCATCCCGATGATGTTGGTGTACGTGTGGTGGTGATGGTTGTGAGTGGCCTTCCAGTGCTCGGAGGTGCCCACGATGTCCCACTCCCAGGTGGTGGAGTGGATGACCGGGTCGTTCATCCAGTCCCACTGCCCGTGCATCACGTTGTGGCCGAGCTCCATGTTCTCGATGATCTTGCCCGCGGCCAGCATCCCGGTCCCCACCAGCCACGCCGGGCGGTACCCGGAGAAGAGGAGGACCGCCCGGCCACCGGCCACCAGTCCGCGCTGGAGACGGATCGTGTTCTGCACGTACCGGCGGTCGGATTCGCCGAGCGAGTCCACGACTTCCTGGCGGATCGCGTCGAGTTCCTCACCGATCGCCTCGACGTCCTCGGCGGAGAGATGGGCGTATTCCTTCACGTCTGATATCGCCATGGGTTGACGGTACGGAGGGTCGGTGAGGTTGTCGACCGGAAAGGTCCAATCGGCGAGTCGATCCTCGATGAATCCTCAGCCGCCTATGATCCCTCCCATGGCACTCGTCGAGATCTCAGGCGTGAACAAGCACTTCGGTGACTTCCAGGCGCTCAAGGACATCACCATGTCCATCGATCAGGGCGAGGTCATCGTCGTGATCGGCCCCTCGGGCTCGGGCAAGTCGACGCTGTGCAGGGCGATCAACAGGCTCGAGACCTTCGAGTCGGGCTCGATCACCATCGACGGCAAGGAGCTGCCCGAGGAGGGCAAGGCGCTCGCCAAGCTCCGTGCGGACGTCGGCATGGTCTTCCAGTCGTTCAACCTGTTCGCGCACAAGACGATCCTCGAGAACGTCACCCTCGGCCCCATCAAGGTGCGCAAACAGTCCAAGGCCGTCGCGGAGAAGCGGGCGATGGAACTGCTGGAGCGGGTGGGTGTCGAGCACCAGGCGTCCAAGTACCCGGCCCAGCTCTCGGGTGGTCAACAGCAGCGTGTCGCCATCGCGCGGTCCCTCGCGATGGACCCCAAGGTCATGCTCTTCGACGAGCCCACCTCCGCCCTGGACCCGGAGATGATCAACGAGGTCCTCGACGTGATGACCGGGCTGGCGAGGTCCGGGATGACCATGGTCGTGGTCACCCACGAGATGGGATTCGCGCGAAAGGCCGCCGACCGCGTCATCTTCATGGCCGACGGGGAACTGGTCGAACAGGCCACCCCTGAGGATTTCTTCACCAACCCGCAGAGCGCCCGTGCCAAGGACTTCCTGTCCAAGATCCTGACCAACTGAGTCGGCTCGGGTCCGCTCACCACCCCCGAACCGGGCCCCCGTTCCAGAATCACCTCCCCCAGATCTCGACCCACCCATTTCACGAGGAGAACACATGAACTTCCGACGGATCGGATCGGCCGCAGCGGCGGTCACCCTGGCTCTCGGCCTGACCGCGTGCGGGAACGATGACGGGGGCGAGAACCAGCTCCGGATCGGCATCAAGTTCGACCAACCGGGCCTGGGGCTGAAGGTGGGCAACGACTACAACGGGCTCGACGTCGACGTGGCCACCTACGTGGCCGAGAAGCTCGGCACCCCCGCCGAGGACATCGAGTGGGTCCAGGCACCGAGCGCGCAGCGCGAGACCCTCCTCGAGACCGGGCAGGTGGACATGATCGTGGCCACGTACTCGATCACCGACTCCCGCAAGGAGAAGGTCGACTTCGCCGGACCGTACTTCATCGCCGGCCAGGACCTCCTGGTCCGTGCGGACGACGACAGCATCACCGGGCCGGAGTCGCTCGACGGCAAGCGTCTGTGCTCGGTCTCCGGGTCGACCTCGGCGCAGAACGTCCAGGAGGAGGTCCCGGGGGTCAACCTCCAGGAGTTCGGCACCTATTCCGAGTGCGTCTCGGCACTGGTCTCCAACGCGGTCGACGCACTCACCACGGATGACACGATCCTCGCGGGTTACGCCGCGCAGGACCAGTACCAGGGTCAGCTCAAGGTGGTCGGATCCCCCTTCTCCGAGGAGCTCTACGGGATCGGTATCCAGAAGGGCGACACGGAGAAGTGCGAGCAGATCAACGAGGCCATCCGCGAGATGATCTCCGACGGCAGCTGGGACGCGGCCGTCGAGGAGAACCTCGGAGCGGCGGGCTTCGAGCCGGGAGAGGGCAACCCGCCCAACCCGGACGCCTGCGCCTGATCTGACCTGACAACTCCTCCGCGCCACCGGTGAACGGTGGCGCGGAGGCCCTCCACACCTCATGACGGAAGGTGGACCATGGGCGATATCTTCGCCGACTATGACGTCCTCGGGGCGGTGTGGGTCACCATTCAGCTCTCGCTCCTCGGGACGGTGGGCGCACTGGTGCTGGGGACGATCATCGCGATCCTGCGGGTCTCCCCGGTGGCCGTCCTCCGCGGACTCGGCACCTCCTACGTCAACATCTTCCGGAACCTGCCGCTGACGCTGCTGATGGTGTTCAGCATCCTCGGCCTGTCCTTCATCCTCCAGCTGTCCGTCTCGGACGACTTCGCCCGCAACGCCTTCTGGTGGGCCGCGATCATGCTCGCCGTCTACCACGCGGCGTACGTCTGCGAGGCCCTGCGCTCCGGTGTCAACACGGTCCCGGTGGGCCAGGCCGAGGCCGCCCGGTCCATCGGACTCGGGTTCGGGCAGTCGCTGCGGGAGGTGATCCTCCCGCAGGCGTTCCGAGGGTCCATCGCACCCATGGGTTCGGTGATCATCGCTCTCATCAAGAACTCGACGGTCGCCGCCGTCATCGGCGTGGGCGACTCGGCGGGGCTGCTCCAGGTGATCACGGAGAACGAGGGCGCGAGCCTGCCGACGTTCTTCTTCTTCGCCATGGTGTTCGTGATCCTCACCCTCCCGATCGGACTCTGGACCACGTCCCTCTCACGGAAGCTGTCGGTGAAGCGATGAGCACCCAGGCCGTCCTGTTCGACGCCCCGGGCCCCAAGGCCCGCCTCCGCCACAAGATCTTCACGGTGATCGGTGCCCTGATCGCCGTCGGCATCGCCTACGTGGTCTACATCCAGTTCGAGGCCGCCGGCCAGCTGCAGGCGTTCATGTGGGAGCCGTTCGTCACCGACCCGGAGGTGTGGACCTCCTACCTGATCCCCGGTCTCAAGGGGACGTTCACCGCGGCGGCCATCTCGATCGTCCTCGCGGTGATCTTCGGGCTGCTCTTCGGCATGGGCAGGCTCTCGCCGTTCGCCCCACTGCGGTGGTTCTGCAGCGTGATCGTGGAGTTCTTCCGCTCGGTCCCGGTGCTGCTGATGATGGTGTTCGCCTACTTCGGGTACTTCGCCACCTCGAACATCGTGCCCAATCAGCACGCGCCGCTGGCCGCGGTGGTCACCGCGCTCACCCTCTACAACGGTGCCGTCATCGCGGAGCTCGTCCGTTCGGGAGTCCACGGTCTGCCCTCGGGGCAGACCGAGGCGGGACTCGCGGTGGGGCTCACCCCGGGGCAGGTGCTGCGCTCGATCCAGCTCCCCCAGGCGCTCACGGCCATGCTCCCGGCCCTCGTCGGCCAACTCGTCGTCGTCCTCAAGGACTCCGCACTGGGGTACGGCATCACCTACCTGGAGCTGCTCAACTGGTCCAAGACCCTCGGCTCCGCCTACGCCAACACCGTTCCCGCGTACATCGTGGCCGGCATCCTCTTCGTGATCATCAACTACACGCTCACCAAGCTCGCCGTCTACCTCGAGGGGCGTCTGAAGAAGCGCCGCGCCAGGGCCTGACACCCCCGGGCGGGCGGGCGGGCATCTGCTCCCGCGCCTGTACACCTGCGGGGCAGGCGCCCGTCTCGATGAACACCGGCCTGCGCAGTTGCGCACGCGAGAGTTCAGGTACACGAGCGGCTGCGGTCCGCGGATGCGAACAGTGAGGGACGGGCGCGGCGTGGACGTACGCCGGGCCCTGGATACGCACGACGGCCCCGCCGGAATCCGATCCGGCGGGGCCGTCGTGTACCCGGGGCGACCCGGGGTCAGCGCACTGAGGTGTCAGCCCACTGCGGTGTCAGCTCACTTCGGTGGCATCCGGATGCCACCGTCGACGCGCACGGTCTGCGCGTTCATGTACGGGTTGGTGAGCAGCTCCATGACCATCGACGCCAGCTCGTCGCCCGAGCCGAGACGCTTGGGGAACAGGACGCTCTCGCCCAGCTTGGCCTTGAACGCCTCCGAGTCGGGGCCCTCGCCGTAGATCGGGGTGTCGATGAGGCCGGGGGCGACGGTGTTGAGGCGGATCCCGGCGGCCGACAGGTCACGGGCCACGGGCAGGGTCAGGCCCACGATGCCGCCCTTGGACGCGGAGTACGCGGCCTGGCCGATCTGCCCGTCGAACGCGGCGACGGAGGCCATGTTGACGATCGCGCCCTTCTGGCCGTCCTCGTCGGCCTCGCCGCGGGACATGGCCGTGGCGGCCAGTCGGAGCATGTCGAACGAGCCGACGAGGTTGATCTCGATGACCTTGCGGAACGAGTCGATGTCGAAGGCCGAGGCGAACTCGCCGTCCCGGCCGATCGTGCGCTGCGCCCAGCCGATGCCGGCCGAGTTGACCAGGTATCGCAGCGGGCCCAGCTCGAGCGCGGCCTCCACGGCCTTGATGTTGTCCTCGGTCTTGGTCACGTCGACGGCCACGAACACGCCGCCGACCTCGCCTGCGAGGGCCTCACCCTTCTCGGCGTTGAGGTCGGCGACGACCACCTTCGCACCCTGCGCGGCGAGCTGACGGACGACGGCGGCGCCGATTCCCGACGCACCGCCCGTGACGATTGCACTTGCTCCGGAGATATCCATGGCTGAACCGTAACAAGCGGAGGTGATCGATACGGGTGTCACGGGGCGGTCAGCCGGAAATCACCCGGCCGATCCGTCGACCACCACGTCCCAGCGGATGCCGAACCGATCCCGGACCTGACCGTAGTGGTCGCCCCAGGGAGCCACCTCGAACGGCATCGCCAGCTCGCCCCCGTCGTCGGCCACGGTGGCGATGAAGGTGCGGGCCTCGTCGGTGGTGTCGAAGGCGAGCAGGAACGAGTAGACGTCACTGGCGAGCCGGGGCAGGTCCTCGCCCATGGCGTCGCCACCGGTCAGGGTGATGCCCGGGGCCTCCAGCGTCGCGTGCGCGACCGATCCGGACGGCGGGGTGAACGGAATTCCCTCCATCGGCGGCATCTCGTCGTAGGTCATCAGGTCGAGTCGGCCACCGAAGAGATCGCGGTAGTACGGGAACGCCTCGGAGGCGTTACCCGGGAAGGAGATGTAGGGGCTGGACTGCATGGCCATCGCGGATCCTCTCGCCTGCGCGCCCCGGCCCGTGCCTGAGGCGTTCTCCGCATGATCGACGCTAGACCGGTCGCCGGCCGCAGTCACGAGAAATATCGACCGCTCCGCCGCTCCGCCGGTCCGCCGGTCCGCCGGTCCGCCGGTCCGCC
>NZ_JAALEB010000117.1:0-9182 GCF_014145165.1 Dietzia sp. Cai40
CTCGGCCGCGGCTGCGCTCGCCGCGGCAGCCTCGGCCTCGGCGGCGGCGTGTTCGGCAGCGCGTTGATCGATCGCCTCGGCAAGGACGGCGGCCTCCTCGGTGGCCAGAATGGCCGACACGGTGGACATGCCGTCAGCGCCCTTGTTGATGCGCACACCGCGCGCACGGCTGGCGTCCTCCTTGCGCCGACGGATTCCCTCGGCGTCGTAGCGGGTGATGATCGCGTCCACCGCATCGCGTACCGCGTGCCGCCCGAGGCGTTCGCCGGCTTCCGTCGCGGCCAGGTAGTCGTCGACGACGTCCTGTTGCACCTGCGGAAGCACCTCGGGGTCGACGGTCGCCATCTGGCGGGCCAGCAGTTCGGCGGCGCGCTGGTCGAGGCGTCCCGCCGCCAGGGCGGCGAGAACGGCGGGGTAGCGCTGGTGCAGGTCCGCGGCGAACGAGATCATCGATTCGGCTCTCAGGGCGGAGACGGCCATCGCCGCCACCACGTATCCGGTTGCCACCACGAACGGGTCCACCACCGCGTGGCCGGGCGGGGAATCAGAGCCGGTGCCTGAGTCGTCGCGGCGCTGGCATTCCAGCAGGAGGTGGTAGCAGGCCGACAGCCGCTGGGCGGAGGCGCGATTCTCGGCCGCCCATCCGGCACGAGCCGAGGCGGTCAGCCCGGTCAACGGATCAACAGCGGAGGAACTGTCGGAGGAGGGGCCGTTGCCGACGTCCATGCCACACCTCCGAAGCCTTCCGCCACCGTCACCGTATCGAATGTACGTTCTAGTATACGCACACACGTTCGAACGTGCAAGGGTCTGCCGCGGGCTTTCCGTCCGGGACTGCAGCGGAGGAAATCGCCGGGCTACTCAGCCGGGCTACTCACCGGTCAGGGCGTGATCCGGGGCTCCGGGCCCACCACGTCGAAGAGCATCGCGGTGAACTGGCCGTGCGTCTCGAGCTTCTGGCGGTGGAGTCGGAGTCGGCGGGGCAACAGGGGGCGCCCGGAACCGAGGACGACCGGACACTGGTGGATCCAGACCCGGTCCAGCAGTCCCCGGTCGGCGAACTGACCTGCGAGGTCACCACCCCCGACGATCCACACGTCCCCGCCGTCGGCGGCGTCGACCAGGAGAGGGTGCAGGTCGCCGACGTCACCGGCGAAGAACTCGACGCCGTCGACGGGATCGAGATCGCGGTGGGTGACGACCCAGCTCGGCACGGAGTACGGCCAGACGAACGGTCGGCCGTCCTTCGTCAGGTCGCGGCGGACCCACTCGAAGGTGTTGACGCCGCAGACGATCGACCCGACGCCGGAGTAGAAGCGGTCGAAGTGGAGGTCGGGGAGGGCGGGGTCCAACTCTGTCGGTGTGTACCCCGCGGGTTCGGCCTCCCCGGAGGTCGCGAAGAGCCAGGACAGGCTCTCCTCGTCGTCGGCGATGTACCCGTCCAGACTCGTGGCGGTGCAGTAGACAGTGCTCATCCGACAATGCTCGCACCCGGCTACGACACTCCCGGGCGGAACAGTCCCGGCTCAGCGGCGCCCGCGTGCCTCGCGGTAGATCTCGACGAGAGCATCCGTCGAGGAGTCGAAGCCCTCCCCGGGGTGCTTCTCCGCGGTCAGGGCGGTCAGGAGCTCGCCGGCCTGGGCCTTGCCCAGCTCGACCCCCCACTGATCGAACGCATTGATGCCCAGCACGGCGGCCTGGACGAACACCACGTGTTCGTAGAGGGCGATGAGCTGCCCGAGCACCCCGGGCGAGAGCGACGGCGCGAGGATCGTGGTGGACGGCCGGTTGCCGGGCATCACCTTGTGCGGCGCGATCGCGGGGTCCACGCCCTCGGCGAGCACCTCGTCCTCCGTCTTGCCGAACGCCAGCACACGGGACTGGGCGAACAGGTTGGCCACGAGCATGTCGTGCATCGATCCGGCGCCGTTGGCGGTGGGCAGGTCCGAGACCGGACGGGCGACCCCGATGAAGTCCACCGGGACGAGCTGGGTGCCCTGGTGCAGGAGCTGGAAGAAGGCGTGCTGGCCGTTGGTGCCGGGCTCGCCCCAGTAGACCTCGCCGGTGGGGTAGGAGACGTCGGAGCCGTCGAGTCGCACTGATTTGCCGAGGGACTCCATGGTCAGTTGCTGGAGGTAGGCGGGGAACCGCAGGAGGCCCTGGGCGTAGGGGATCACGGCCTTGGACTGGGCCCCGAGGAAGCAGGTGTACCAGATGCCGAGCAGGGCCATGAGGACCGGCGCGTTGTGCTCGGGGGCCTCGGTCGCGAAGTGCAGATCCATGGCGTGGAAGCCCTCGAGCAGCTCGACGAACGCGGGCGGGCCCACCGTGATCATCACCGAGAGGCCGATCGCCGACGACACCGAGTACCGGCCCCCGACCCAGTCCCAGAACTCGAACATGTTGTCCGCGGCGATCCCGAAGTCGGCCACCTCCTCGGTGGCCGTCGACACCGCCACGAAGTGGGAGGCGATCGCCTCCTCCGATCCGAGGGCCTCGACGAAGTGCCGACGCGCCGCGTGGGCGTTGGCCATGGTCTCCTGCGTGGTGAAGGTCTTGGAGGCGACCACCACCAGCGTGGTCGCGGGGTCGACCTCGGCGAGCACGGCCGAGAGGTCGGCGGGGTCCACGTTGGAGACGTAGCGTGCGCTGATCCCCGCGGTCTGCAGGTGGTGCAGGGCCTTGTCGACCATCACGGGCCCGAGGTCGGAGCCGCCGATGCCGATGTTGACCACGGTGTCGATCCGCGCGCCCGTGTGCCCGGTCCATCCGCCGGACCGGACGCGGTCGGCGAAGTCGGCCATCCGGGTGAGGACCGCGTGGACGTCGGCCACGACGTCACGCCCGTCGACGACGAGGTCGGCCTCGGCCGGGAGACGGAGCGCGGTGTGGAGGACCGATCGGTCCTCGGTGGTGTTGATGCGGTCGCCCCGGAACATCGCGGCCCGCTGCGCCGGCAGCCGTGCGGCGTGGGCCAGCTCGGTCAGGGCGCTCAGGACCTCGTCGGTGACCAGGTGCTTGGACAGGTCGACGTGCAGATCGCCCGCGGTGACCGCCATGCGGCGACCCCGTTCCGGATCGGCGGCGAACAGCTCACGGAGGGTCACCCCGCCGATCGCCGGTACGAGATCCTCGATCGCCGACCACTGTGGTGTCGTGCTGATGTCCGTCATTGCCGCTCCTGCCCAGTGTTGCCGCCCGGGGATCGCCCGCCGTCTGACAGCGAGGTTAGTCGGGAATACGGGGGCCCCGCCGCCCGTTCCAGACACGTGACCCCCATGACTCCTCCGGACCACCCCTCCGTGTCAGCCCAGGCCGATCGGCTCGTCGAACTGGGCGTGCCCGAGCTCGGCGGGATCACCGCCGGGCGGCTGCGGGAGCACGCCGCAGCTCTTGAAGACGCAGCTCTCGAAGACGCAGTTCTTGACGGCGCAGCTCGTGCCGCCGCCCCGGGGCCCGGTCGGCCGGCGCTGGCCGTCCACCCGTCGTTCGTGTCCACCGCCCGACTGGCGACCCTGCTGCGCCGTGGTGGGAGGGCGGGCTTCGTCGTCGTCGACATGTCCGACCTGGCCGAGTTCACACCCACCGACGACGTCCGGGTTCCGGACGCCCCGCTCTATCTGGTCAGGGACGTGACACGCGACGACGACATGCTGGGCTGGACCCCGACGGACGCGCACGCCGAGTTGGCCCGGCGGGGGCGCACTCCGCTGACCATCTCCGAGGGGGTGAGCTGGCTGCTCCAGCAGCCGGAGATGCTCGAACCCGGCAGGTGCTTCATGTGCATCGGATCGCGGAAGCGCAAGGCGGACGGAGCTCTGGATGCCCGGACGCCGGCGCTGTGGATCAGCGGGGGGACCGGCCGCGACGGCCGGGAGAACAAGGGCGCGCCGAAGGTGGGCTGGTGCTGGGCGAACAACCACCACACGTGGTTGGGGTTCGCCTCCACGGCCGGTCGGGTCGGCCGGGACTCAGCCCAGTCGCCCGCGACCGAGACGTAGGAGCATCCCCGCGAGGGTCTGCCCCTCCTGCCCGAGTGAGGAGAAGCGCTCGTAGACCTTGAGCTCGCGGGTGTGGACGAGCTTGGTGCCGCCGGACTGCATCCGCGTGCGACCGATGCGCTTGGAGATCTCGCTGCGACGGACTATCGCGTCCAGGATCTCGGCGTCCAACCGGTCGATCTCCAGTCGCAGTTCCTGGATCTGGGCCTCGGACAGCGGATCGTCCGTGCCGGCGGGGTCGGTGTTCATGCCGCGATTATCCCACTTGCTTCCGCGGAGGCCGCGGGACCGTCTAGTGTTTCCGCCCGTGGAGAACTTGAACTCGACTCTCGCGGACATCGGTTCCGTGATCTGGGGACCCTTCGTCCTCATCCCGCTGCTCCTCGGCACGGGCCTATTCCTCACGATCCGTCTGAGGGCACTGCAGTTCCGCAAGCTGGGGCCCGCGCTCCATCTCGGGCTGGTGCGGCGGAGGGACGACGGCGGGGCGGGTGACATCACGCAGTACCAGGCGTTGACCACCGCGCTCGCCGCGACCGTCGGCGTGGGCAACATCGTCGGCGTGGCGACGGCGATCTCACTGGGAGGGCCGGGCGCGCTCTTCTGGATGTGGGTCACCGCCCTCGTGGGGATGGCCTCCAAGTACTCGGAGGCCTTCCTGGGTGTGCGGTACCGCGTCACCGACGCCCGCGGCGAGCAGTCCGGTGGTCCGCAATACTACCTCCACCGGGGGTTCGCCGAGCTGTTCGGGAAGACCGGCGGCCGGGTGGGGCTGGTCCTGTCGATCGTGTTCGCGGTGTTCGCCGTCCTGGCCAGCTTCGGCATCGGCAACATGACGCAGGGCAACGCGGTGGCGGCCCAGCTCGACAACTCCTTCGGCGTCCCCGTGGTCGCCTCAGGCGTCATCCTGTTCGTCCTCACCGGTGCGGTCCTGCTCGGTGGCATCAAGGCCATCGGCCGGGTCACGGCCGGGTTCGTGCCTCTGATGATCGTGCTGTACCTGCTCGGCGGGATGGTCGTCCTGGTGCTCAACGCCGACGCGATCCCCGGCGCCTTCGGGCAGATCTTCACGCAGGCCTTCTCCGGGACGTCCGCGGTCGGCGGCTTCGCGGGCGCGGCGATCATGTACGCCATCCAGATGGGTGTCGCGCGGGGCATCTTCTCCAACGAGTCCGGGATGGGCTCGGCGGCCATCGCGGCCGCGGCGGCCAAGACCACCCACCCGACCCGCCAGGGCCTGGTGTCGATGACCCAGACGTTCATCGACACCATCATCGTCGTCACCTTCACCGGTCTGGTGATCGTCACCTCCGGCGTGTGGGAGCAGGGCAGCGACACGGCCGGGACCATGACCGCCGACGCGTTCGCCGAGGCCATGCCGTACGGCGACAAGCTGGTGGCGGTGGCGATCGCGTTCTTCGCGTTCTCGACGATCCTCGGCTGGTCGTACTACGGCGAGCGGTGTGTCGAGCGGCTCGTGGGCGCCGGGGGAGTCATCCCCTACCGGATGGTCTTCACCTGTGTGGTGTTCGTGGGTGCGGTCACCGAACTCGAGGTGGTGTGGAACTTCGCGGACGTGATGAACGGACTGATGGCCATCCCGAACCTCATCGGCCTCCTGGTCCTCTCCGGCCTCATCGTGCGGGAGACGCGGTACTACCTGGACAACGATCCGACTCTGACGGCGACCGCCGCGCAGGTCGACGAGTTCATGGGGGACCGTCCGCGCTGAGAACAGGGTGTCGGACCGGGTGGGTAGATTGGACGCCACGATGACCCACTCCGCTCCCGCCCGTTCCGCCGTCAGTCCCACCTCGCCGCACTCACCGCTCCTGGACGGACTCAACCCACAGCAGGCCGCCGCGGTCACGCACCGCGGCGGTCCGCTGTTGATCGTGGCCGGCGCGGGTTCCGGGAAGACCAGCGTGCTGACCAGGCGGATCGCGTACCTGCTGGCCGAGGGGGGCGCACACCCCGGGCAGATCCTCGCCATCACGTTCACCAACAAGGCCGCCGCCGAGATGCGGGAGCGGGTGTCCGCCCTGGTGGGGCCCCATGCCGAACGGATGTGGGTGGCCACGTTCCACTCGATCTGTGTGCGGATCCTGCGGGCCCAGTCCGCGCTGCTGGGCACGCGCAACTCCAATTTCACGATCTACGACTCGGACGATTCCCGTCGCCTGCTCGGCATGATCGCCAAGGAGCAGCACCTCGAGGTCAAGAAGTTCACGCCGCGGATGCTCGCCTCGGCCATCTCGAACCACAAGAACGAGCTCCGCGAGCCGTCGGAGGCCATGGACCGTGCGTTGGAGGACTCGGACCGGACCGCGCAGACGGTGGCGGCGGTGTTCACCGAGTACCAGGCGCGGCTGCAGGCGGCCAACGCCTTCGACTTCGACGACCTGATCGGGGAGACCGTCGGGTTGCTGCGGTCGCACCCGGAGGTTGCGGCGTACTACCGGCGCCGGTTCCGGCACGTCATGGTGGACGAGTACCAGGACACCAACCACGCCCAGTACATCCTGGTCCGGACGCTCGTCGGCGGTGCGGCCGGGTCCGGGGACGACGCCGCGGCCGGGGTGGCACCGGCGGAGCTCTGCGTGGTGGGCGACGCGGACCAGTCCATCTACGCGTTCCGGGGCGCGACGATCCGCAACATCGAGGACTTCGAGCACGACTATCCGGACGCCCGGTCGATCCTGCTCGAGCAGAACTACCGCTCGACGCAGACGATCCTCTCCGCCGCCAACGCCGTGATCTCCCGCAACCCGGGCCGGAGGGAGAAGAACCTCTGGACCGACGAGGGAACCGGCGAGCTGCTCGTCGGGTACGTGGCGGACAACGAGCACGACGAGGCGCGGTTCATCGCCGGGGAGATAGACCGCCTGGTGGACTCCGGGGACGCCGGGTACTCCGACGTGGCCGTGTTCTACCGGACCAACAACTCCTCCCGGGTGATCGAGGACGTGTTCGTCCGGCTGGGTCTGCCCTACAAGGTCGTCGGGGGCACACGGTTCTACGAGCGCAAGGAGGTGCGCGACATCGTTGCGTACCTCAAGGTGCTCTCCAATCCTGACGACACGGTGGCGCTGCGCCGCATCCTCAACACCCCTCGGCGGGGAATCGGGGACCGTGCGGAGGCGTGTGTGGCGGTCCATGCCGAGCAGCGGGCCATCGGCTTCGGTGAGGCCCTGCGGGACGCCGCGGAGGGCAGGGTCGCGTTGCTGCCCACCCGCTCGGTCAAGGCGATCGCGGGTTTCGTCTCTCTCCTCGACGAGCTCCGCGGGCGCTTGAGCGGCTCCGACCACGCCGGTGGCGAGGACTCGGCCCCCGACGTCGGCGCCCTGGTGGAGGCCGTGCTCGACCGGACCGGATACCGGGCCGAGTTGGAGGCCTCCAACGATCCGCAGGACGCGGCCCGCCTGGACAACCTCAACGAGTTGGTGGGCGTGGGGCGGGAGTTCTCCTCCGAGGCCGCGCTGCAGCGGTCGGCGCGCGAGCAGGGCTTCGGGGACGAGGACGCCGGGGACGCCGCGGGAGCGGTGGCCGACCAGTCCGACGCCGCACTGGACGACGGCGCACCGGACGACGCCGCACCGGACTACGCCGAACTGGACGAGGGCATCGCCGAGCCCGGTTCGCTCGCGGCCTTCCTCGAGCGGGTCTCCCTCGTGGCGGACGCCGACCAGATCCCGGCCGAGGACCAGGGGCAGGTCACACTCATGACCCTCCACACCGCCAAGGGGCTCGAGTTCCCGGTGGTGTTCCTCGTCGGCATGGAGGACGGGCTGTTCCCGCACATGCGCGCGCTCGGGGACCCGGCGGAGCTGTCCGAGGAGCGGCGGCTGGCGTACGTGGGTATCACCCGTGCGCGTCGACGCCTCTATCTGACCCGCGCCATGATGCGCTCGTCCTGGGGCCAGCCCATGACCAACCCCGGGTCGCGGTTCCTCGAGGAGATCCCGTCGGAGGCGATCGAGTGGCAGCGTGAGGAACCGGCCGGCGGTGGCCGGTTCGGTGACGACGACTCGTACGCGCCGCGGCGCCGGTTCGGTGGCGGCTCCGGTGGTGGGTTCGGCTCCGGTGGTGGATTCGGCTCCGGCGGCGGCCGGTCGTCCGGGATTCCCCGGGCCAAGTCCTCCGCGCCCGCCCTGGAGTTGGCGCCCGGAGATCGGGTGACGCACGACAAGTACGGTCTCGGGAAGGTTCTGAGCTGCGACGGCAGCGGGCCCCGGGCCACGGCGACGATCGACTTCGGTGCGTCGGGAAAGGTGCGCCTGATGCTCATCGGGGGAGTCCCGATGCAGAAGCTCTAGGGAGAGGACGTCCGTACGGGCGCCCCGATACCGGGAGTCGGTTCGGGACCGGGCCGGGCCGAGCTCGGGAACGCGCGCTCAGGCGTCGCGCTCAGGCGTCGCGATCAGCCGACTCGACCGTGGACGACTGCCCAGGTCGAGGTCAGCTCCCGAAGGGGCTGAAGCCCGAGCTCTCGCTGCTCCCGGCGCCCGCGAGGTGGATGCCCTGCTGGGCCAGCCAGATGACGGGGTCGACGTGCTGGGTGCCGCCGTTGAGCAGGACCTCGAAGTGCAGGTGGGATCCCGTCGAGAAGCCCATGTTGCCCATGCCTGCGATCTTCTGGCCGGCGTAGACGCGCTCGCCCACGCGGACGTCGAGGGATTCCATGTGGCCGTAGAGGGTCATCGTGCCGTCGTCGGACATGATGCGGATCCAGTTCCCGTAGCCCTGGGCGGGGCCCGAGTCGATCACGACACCATCGGTGGCTGCGAGGATCGGGGTGCCGTTGGCGTTGGCGATGTCGATGCCGGCGTGCATCGCACCCCAGCGCATGCCGAATCCAGAGGTGAAGGTGCCCACTGCGGGGAGGGCGACCTTCGGGCGCCGGGCCTGCTCCTCGGCGATCTCCCGCTGGGTGTTGATCTCGGTGCCGGCGTAGAGCATGGCCGACTGCGCGTTCTCGGACTCGGAGTCGGAGACCGACACCACCACGGGCTCGGGCAGAGAGGGAGTGGCGGGGGTGGAGGACGACGGCGCGTCCGGCGCACCGGTCGCCGGCGCCGCTTCACCGTTGGCGAGGAGTGCGATGTCGCCGGCCTCGGCGGAGTGGGTGCCCGCGAAGTCCATGACGGACCCGGCCGAGGCGGCCGACACCGCGGCGCCGGC
>NZ_JAALEB010000118.1:0-6911 GCF_014145165.1 Dietzia sp. Cai40
CGGCGCTCGCCCCCCTCTGCCGGGATCTACAGATCCCCGAGCGCCCGTCGCTCACCTCCACCCGTGAGATGTGGCATCTGGGGACGCGGATCCGCGGACGGGTCGCCGACCCGCGGACGACCGCTCTCGACCTCGCGCTGGCCGTCCACCCCACCCCCGCCGTGTGCGGAACCCCCACCGATGAGGCGCGGCGGGTGATCGCGGGTCTCGAGGGCCGGCGGGGCTTCTACTCGGGAGCGGTGGGATGGGCGGACGCGGGCGGCGACGGCGACTGGATGGTCACCATCCGCTGCGCCGAGATCGACGCCGATCGCTCGGGGGCGATCGCCTGGGCGGGCGGGGGTCTGGTCGCCGACTCCGACCCCGACGACGAGGTGGCCGAGACCGCCGCCAAACTCCGCACGGTCCTCACCGCGCTGGGCGCCGTGTGACCGGACCCCCCGACCGGGTCTCGACCGTCAGGCGGGTCGGGACCCGACCTACCTGTCGACGACGGGGTTGGTCAGCGCTCCGATGCCCTCGATCTCCACGGTGACCCGGTCACCGGGGAGCATCGGGCCGACGCCGGCCGGGGTTCCCGTCAGCACGACGTCGCCCGGGAGCAGCGTCATGACCCTGCTGACGTACTCGATGATCTCCCCGACGGTGTGCATGAACTGGGAGGTGTTGCCGTCCTGGCGCACCTCCGAGGACCCGTCCGGGTGGTGCAGCGTGGTGCGGACGTCGAGGCCGTTGGGGTCGAGGTCGGTGACGATCCAGGGGCCCAGCGGGCAGAAGGTGTCGTACCCCTTCCCGCGGGTCCACTGACCGTCCGCGAGCTGCTGGTCGCGCGCCGTCACGTCGTTGGCGCAGGTATACCCCAGGATCACCTCGTGGGCCCGGGCGGCCGAGACGTCGCGACAGGGCTGACCTATCACCACGGCGAGCTCACCCTCGTGGTCCACCCGCTCGGAACTGGGCGGGTACGCGATCCCGGCCTCGGGGCCGACCACCGAGGTGTTGGGCTTCAGGAAGATCAGCGGCTCGGCGGGCGCCTCGGACCCCATCTCCTCGGCGTGCTCCGCGTAGTTCTTACCGACGCACACCACCTTGGAGGCGAGGATCGGAGCGAGCAGGCGGACGTCGGCCAGCGGCCATTCGCGGCCGGTGAACTCGGGGGTGCCGAAGGGGTGTTCGGAGATCTCCGCGCAGGTGAGGGCGGCGGGATCGGTGACATCACCGCGGACCTCGACGAAGGCGAATCCCTGCGGGTGGGCGATACGGGCGAGACGCATACCCGCGATCCTATGCCGTTCGCAGATCCCGGAGCGTCGTGACCCCGCGCTCGTGCAGCTCCGCGGTCTGGGCCAGGTAGAGCTCCGCGCAGGCGAGCGCGTCGATCAGCGCATCGTGCGCCCGGTAGCGGGGGAGCCCGTACCGCTCCCTGGCGCTCCACAGCCGGAGTTCGTCCGGGGAGGACTCCGGGGCGAATCCACTGTCGACGCCCGCGCCGAGCACCCGGCGGTGGAGTTCGAGGGTGTCGACGGGGACGAACGGAGGCCGCACACCGTGCCCGGAGGTGCACAGAGCGCCGAGGAAATCGGTTTCTATACGACTGTAGTGGGCGACGAGGACCCGGCCGGTCAACGCCTCGAAGATCCGGTCCAGGAAGACGTCCACGCTCACCCCGGTCGCGACCGTGTCGTCGGTGATCCCGTGCAGCGTCGCGCTCTGGCCCACTCCCTCCACGTCGTCGGCGCCCTCGGCCCGCAGGAGCAGGGACCGCGCGCCGCCGAGGACGATCCGGTCACCGTTCACCGGTACCAACCCCACGGACAGAACCCTGTCGCGGCGCGGATCGAGGCCGGTGGTCTCGACGTCCATCGCCAGCAACGGCAGATCCGCCAGTGGGGTCGACGGCTCCGGGGGCGGGGTCTCGAGGTAGCGCCGCAGCGGACCGTCGGGAAGCCGTCGTGCGGTGCGTCGACGTCGCCCGGACCCGGTGAACCACTCACGCATCACATCTGCCCGACCCGGTATTTCAGGGCGAGCGAGCCCTGCACCCCGGCGATGATCCGGAACGCGGCGCGGAGACGGTGACGGTCGGCGGAGCTCAGCGTTCCCGGATCGATGTGGTTGTCCTGAGGGTCGTCGTCCGCGATCTGGCGCGCGTGGTGGCGGTAGGTCAGGCCACGCAGGAACCGGAAGGCCTCGCCGAGATCCTCCGCGTCGGCGCGCGCGATGACACCGGCCCCGGCCGCGGCGTCGAGCCGACCGAGGGTGGACACCTCGTCCAGCCCCGCGGAGAGGGCGTGCACACGCGCGATCTGCACCACGGGCGCGATCCCGCCGGCCTTGAGGTCGAGGGTGTTGCGGTACTCACCCCGTCGTGCCACCACCAACCCACGGAAGAACCCCAGCGGCGGCTGCCATTCGCACGCTATGCGTGCCAGGTGGGCCTGGAACCGTCGACTGCCCTCGGCGCGAGCGAGCATCTCGTCACGGACCCGCATGAACAGCGAGGTGTCCCCGTGCACCGGGCGGATGTCCAGGAACACCTGGGAGTGCAGGACGGCGTCCGCTCCCGGCGCCCGCACCCAGTCCCCCACCTGGCGCTCCCAGGACCTGCACGTGCGACGCCACGCCGGGTTGGAGGCCATGACGTCGCCCGGACACAGCGGGAATCCGGCCCGGTCGAGACCGGCGCACACCTCCTGCGCCAACGCGGCGAAGTACCGGTCCGCATCCGGTGTCGTCTCCGCCGCGTCGTCGAGGATGAGCGCGTTGTCCTGGTCGCTCGCCACGCCGAGCTCCCCTCTGGCCTGGGAACCCAGGCCGACCCAGCAGTACGCCACGGGCGGCGGTCCGAGGCCGCTCTCCGCGAGTGAGATCAACCGTCGCGTCGCGGCGTCGGCGGTGGCGGTGACGACGCGACCGATGTCCTGGGGGGCGGTGCCACGGCGGACGAACTCGCCGACCAGGGCGGGCAACCTCGCCGCCAGGCGCGCGACCCCCTCGGGGTCGGGCGCGCGGGCGATGCGGGCTGCCAGGTACACGGGGTCGGTCTGGGCCAGTCGGAGCAGGTCCCCGCTCGTCACCATCCCCACGGGCACGCCGTCCTCGCAGACCGGGAGGTGGTGGACCCCGCGGTCGATCTGGAGGAGCGTCGCGTCGAACGCGCGCGTCCCCGAGTCGACCGACACCGGGTCCGGGGTCATGATCGTCGACACCGGCGCCCCGGTGTCCCCGTCGACCGCCACGACCTTCGAGCGCAGGTCCCGGTCGGTGAAGATCCCCACCACGCGGCCCGATTCCACCACGAGCAGCGCGGATACGCGGCGTTCGGTCATCAGGCTCGCGGCGTCGCGGATCGTGGTGTCGGGGCCGGTGGTCACCGCGTCGCGGGCGAGCAACTCCCCGACCGGCGTGCCCAGCGCGTCCCCGCCCGCGGCCTCGAGCCGCGCCGAGGCGAGGTCCTGGCGGATCCGGTCGCTCCGTTCGCCGAAGAACCGCCGCAGATGAGGGTGCTCGGTGGCCAGGTCGTCCAGGACCCCGGCCGGCATCTCGAGCAGCAGGGTGTCGGCCACCGCCACGATCCGGTAGCGCGAGGGCCCGCTGTGGGACAGGGACGAGTAGCCGAAGCAGTCTCCCTCGCCCCGGGCGTCGAGCAGAACGCCGTCCGGGTCGCACACCTCCACGGCACCTGACCGGATGATGTGCAGCGTGTCGTTCCGGGCACCGGCGTCGAGGATCACCGTTCCCCGGCGGTGGTACCGCTGTGAGAGCCGCGCGGGGATCCGGTCGAGCTGGTCACCGGGCAGCTCGTCGAAGGGGGCGCAGCGGGCGAGGAAATCCCTCACCTCGGCGAGTTCGACGTCCATGGGTCCACTCTGTACGCCGACGGCCCGCGGTGTGATCCGCTTCACGCGATTCACACCCGCGGGCCGCGGGGTGGTGCCCGGTTCCTAGTCGCTGACCGCCGACACGATCCGGTCGCCGACCTCGGAGGTCACCACGGGACGGTCTCCACGCGACCCGAGGTCCGCCTCGACCGCGGCCTCCACGCGCTCGGCCTCGGCGACCCTGCCCAGGTGCCTCAACATCAGCGCCACCGACAGGATGGCCGCGGTGGGGTCGGCCTTGCCCTGTCCTGCGATGTCCGGGGCGGAACCGTGCACCGGTTCGAACATGGACGGGTTGGTTCCCGAGGCGTCGATGTTCCCCGACGCGGCGGTGCCGATGCCCCCGGTGACGGCGGCGGCGAGATCGGTGATGATGTCGCCGAACAGGTTGTCGGTGACGATCACGTCGAAGCGCGAGGGTTCGGTGACCATGTAGATCGTCGCGGCGTCGATGTGGCAGTAGTCGACCGCGACGTCCGGGAACTCCGGGGCCACCTCGTCGACGGTGCGCTGCCAGAGCCCACCCGCGTTGACCAGCACATTGGTCTTGTGGACGAGCGTCAGTTTGCCTCGGCGGGACCGCGCCCGGCCGAACGCGTCGCGCACCACGCGCTCGACGCCGAAACGGGTGTTGACGGAGGTCTCGGTGCCGATCTCGTGGGGTGTCCCCACGCGGATCGCCCCACCGTTGCCGGTGTAGAGCCCCTCGGTCCCCTCGCGGACCACGACGAAGTCGATCTCACCCGGGTCCTTGAGCGGGGTACCCGAACCGGGGTACAAACGCGACGGGCGGAGGTTGACGTGGTGGTCGAGCGCGAACCGCAGTGGGAGCAGCATCCCGCGTTCGAGCACCCCGGCGGGCACCGATCGCGGATCGCCGATGGCCCCGAGCAGGATCGCATCGTGGCCCTTGAGGCTCTCGATGTCCGCCTCGGTCAGGGTCTCCCCGTTGCGGAGATACCGGCGCGCGCCCAGGTCGTACTCGGTCTTCTCGACCCCCGGGACGAGCGCGTCCAGGACCCGGATCGCCTCGGCCGTCACCTCGACACCGATCCCGTCTCCGGGGATGACTGCGAGCTTCATGATGTCCGACCCCCGCTCAGACCAGGGAGATCTGGGTCGCCGTGGCGTCGAGCTCGGAGACGATCCGGTCGACGGTCGGTTCGGCGACCGCACGATCGACCCGCAGGATCAGCGAGGCACCTTCACCGGTGACGTCCTGGCTGAGCGCGGCGGCCTGGATGTCGATGCCCTCCCCGCCGAGGATGGAGCCCACCTTTCCGAGCACGCCCGGGCGGTCGGAGTAGTGGACGAACAGGTTCTGACCCTCGGCACGCATGTCGAAGCCGCGCTCGTTGATCCGGACGATCTTCTGCACCTGGTCCAGACCGGCCAGCGTGCCGGTGACATGGGCCGACGCGCCGTCCGCGGCCACCGCGGTGACGGTGACCGTGCTGCGGTAGGACTTCGACTCGCTGCGGGTCTCGACCGAGTGCGTGACACCGCGCTGCTCGGCCATCTGGCCGACGTTGACGAAGGTGGCGGGCTCGTCGGTGATGGCGGAGAACATCCCGCGCAGGGCGGCCAGACCCAGCACGTCCACCTGCTCAGCGGCCAGTTCGCCCGCGACCTCGACGGTCACGGTGGTGGGCACACCCGGGCACAGGTGACCGGCGATGAGTCCGAGCTTCCGGACGAGGTCGAGCCACGGAGCGACCTCGTCGCCGACCGGGCCGCCGGTGACGTTGACGGCGTCGGGGACGAACTCCCCGCGCAGGGCGAGCAGCACGCTGCGCGCGACGTCGGTGCCGGCCCGGTCCTGCGCCTCGCTCGTGGAGGCACCCAGGTGCGGCGTGACGACGGTGTTCTCGAGGTCGAACAGCGGCGAGTCGGTGCAGGGCTCGGTGTCGAACACGTCCAGGGCGGCGGACCGCACCTTCCCGGACCTCAGGGCCTCGACGAGCGCGTCCTCGACGATGAGTCCGCCGCGGGCGGCGTTGACGATCACGACGCCGTCCTTGGCCCGGGCCAGCCGCCCGGCGTCGAGCAGGCCGGCCGTCTCCTTGGTCTTGGGCAGGTGCATCGTGATGATGTCCGCGCGGGAGACCAGCTCATCGATGTCCACGAGCTCGATCCCGAGCTGGGCCGCGCGGGCGGCGGGAAGGTAGGGGTCGTAGGCGATGAGGTTCGTCTCGAACGCCGCCAGACGTTGTGCCACGAGCTGACCGATCCGACCCAGGCCCACCACGCCGACGGTCTTCCCGAGCAACTCGACGCCGTTGAAGGAGCTGCGCTTCCAGGTGTGCTCGCGCAGGGTGCGGTCGGCGGCCGGGATCTGGCGGCAGGCGGCCATGAGCAGGGCGACGGCGTGCTCGGCGGCCGAGTGGATGTTGGAGGTGGGCGCGTTGACCACCATGACGCCGCGCTCGGTCGCCGCGGGGATCTCCACGTTGTCGAGGCCGACACCCGCGCGACCGATGATCTTGAGCTTCGGGGCGGCGGCCATCACCTCGGCGTCGACGGTCGTGGCGGAGCGGACGAGGATCGCGTCCGCATCGGCGACGGCCTCGAGGAGCTTGGGACGATCCGGGCCGTCGACCCAGCGGACCTCCACGGCGTCGCCGAGCGCGTCGACGGTCGACTGGGCGAGCTTGTCGGCGATGAGGACGACGGGACGTCCGGATGCTGTCACAGTGGGATCTCCTCGGTGTCAATTTGGGCACACCCAGTCTAGGCCACCGCACACCGCCGAGGACCAGTGGCCGGGGTGGCCCGGGACGCCTACCGTGGCTGATGTCACCGCAGGCCCCGACCGACGTCCGACGAACGGATCACCTATGTTGCGCCCGCCCCGGTCGACCGGTTTCCCGGTCCGCCTGCCCAGCCCCTGGATGCCCGTCCTCGCCCCCGCGCGCGGCTCGACCGCGGTCGCCTCCTATCTCCGGGCACACCTCTACGGGGCGGCGGTGGGTCGCAGCCTCCTGGACCACTGCATCCGCGCCGTCGACGAGACCGACAAGACCCGCCTGG
>NZ_JAALEB010000119.1:0-15162 GCF_014145165.1 Dietzia sp. Cai40
CGGGCAGCGGTCCGGCCGGACTCGCGCCCGGGCCGCAGATCAGACCGATCATCACCATCCTGGCCCCTCGCGGGCCCGGCGAGGAGCCCGAGGTGTACCTCCCGCGAGGCGGCCCCGCGTCGATCGACGCCCTCATCGCCCTGCTCGCCCGCAGTGTCGGCGCCCACATCTCCCTCCCCAACCCCGAGGCCGGGTCCGCGGACCCGGTCGGCGGTGCGCGCCGCTACCGGATCAGCGCCGAGCTCGCCCGCCGGATCCGGCTACGCGACGGCACCTGCCGTCACCCCGGATGTTCGGTCTCCGCCGAGGACTGCGACGTGGATCATGTCGTGCCGTTCGACCATTCCGAACCGGACCGGGGCGGCCAGACCGTCGAGGCCAATCTCATGTGCCTCTGCCGGCGACACCACAGGTTCAAGACCTTCCACACCTGGTATTACCGACTCCTGCGCGACGGAACGCTGACCGTTGTCACGGAGAGTGGTCACACCATCACCACCCTCCCCGACGGCCCGCTGGCCAAATGGCGGGACCGCACGTACAACGGGGCCGAGGCGCCTCCCGGACCCGGCTCCCCCGACCGACCCTGGCTCCGCTCCCGGCCCCTCAGCACCCACTGGTACAGGCGGGCGTGCCGGATCGCCGCGCAGCGACGCGAGAACGCGGCCGCGGCTCGGGACGACGGGCTGGTCGGTGTCGACCACGACCCCCCGCCCTTCTGACGCCCGGCACCAACGCCCTTCACCCGCCCGGTCAGCGGTGCTTGAGCAGAACCGCGCGGATCCCCTCATGGAATCCGTCGCGCAGCCGAACCCGCTGCGCCTCGGTCAGGGTGAACTCGTTGAGCATCTGACAGGCGAACTGCAGTAGAGGGCGGTCCACGGCCGGCGGGAGCACGCCCCCGGAGAGCAGGTGGGCCTGGTCGCGCTGCTCCTCGGTGGCGGCCTGCTCGTACCACCAGGTCGCGTACTGCTGGCCCACGTCGAACGGGGTCTGCTCGCCGGACGAGGTCCACACCTCCTCCGAGAGGGGCACGAACTTGGAGCGGAGCGGGCGGCGGTGAGGGGCCATCATCGACGGGCTCGGGCGCGACGCCCCGTTGGGCGGGGGGCCCGGCGTCGACGTCCTGGCCTGCGCCCGAGCCGGGGACGGCGGCTGTGACTGGGGCTCGGATTCCTGGGGCTCGTCTTCCCGTACCTCGCTGTCCCGGGGCCCGCCCTCCGAGCGCCGGGGCCGGTCCGGCGACTGTGGCTGGGACTCCGGCTGTGACTCACGGACCTTCCCCGCCGGCCCCGCTCCGGCGCCCGGCTTCGCACCGCGCCCGTTCGCGGGCATCGATCCCGCGGCGGTCTCGGCGCCATCGATGTCAGATGCATGGATCTCGGAGATCACCGCGCAGTCCTGTTCATCTGCCGCCCGCTCCTCGGCGTCGGCGGCCCACTCCTCGTCGGCGATCGTCAGGCTGGTCTCGTCGGCCACCGACGTGGCGGACGCGCGATCGGACCTAAGATCCACCTCGACCATCCCCACCGACTCCTCGCCGACCGGCTCGCTGGCGTCGTCTCCGGGCGCGGTGGGCCGCTCGGCGGACGATCGCACCTTGGGCGGGATCGGCCCCTCCAGAACCCTGATCTGCATGGCGTCGTGGAAATCGGTGCGCGGATCCAGCACCGAGGTCGTGTCGCACGCGTGGCGCAACGCGGAGGAGATGGAATCCCAACCGAACCCCACCAGGTGCATCCGCACACCTGCGTCCACCGCCACCCGGACCCCCGGGATCATGTCGGCGTCCCCGGTGACCAGCACCATGTCGGAACACTGCCCCTTGTAGGCGGCCTGGATCATGTCCGCGACCAGAAGAGTGTCGACGGCTTTCTGGGTTCGACGCTCGCCCCATTCGATCAACTGACCCGCGCGCAGCTGAACGCCCTCGATCACGCGAAGCGTGCGCTGGTACCGGTGCGGGCCGGAATCCGGGATCCCGTCGTACCAGTTCTGTCGCTGGACCGGCTGGTCCACGAGACCGTGGGCGACCTGATCTAAACGGTGCACGACCGTGGCCAGGGATATCTCCAACTGACCGCGCGCACCCTCCTCCCAAGAGTTATAGAAGCTAGCTAGTAGATACGAGGTATCCACTAGAACCAGTGTCCGTTCGAGCATGATGATCACTACCTATCACTTTGTCTACGTTGGACTTCCAGCATGCCGCAGGGCGGACGACCCCGCAGGGCCCGCCACCGATCACAGAAGGACACCCACCATGTCGAGCCCCACCGCCACCCCTCCCGAGCTGACCGGAAAGGTCGTGCTGGTCACCGGGGCCGCCCGCGGGCAGGGCCGGGCCCACTGCGAGGCCTTCGCGGCCGCCGGGTGCGACGTGATCGCCCTCGACCTGTGCCGCGACATCGAGACGGTCCCCTATCCGATGGCCCGGCCGGAGGACCTCCGGGCCACCGCGGAAGCCGTCCGGGCGCTGGGGCGCAGGTGCGTGACCGCGGAGGTCGACGTCCGCGACCTGCCCGGGATGCGGGAGGCCGTCGATGCCGGGGTCGCCGAACTGGGCGGACTCGACTTCGTGGTGGCCAACGCCGGGGTGTCCCCCCAGCCCTCCGCCTCCTGGGAGCGCTCAGAGGAGGAATGGGACTCCACCCTGGACATCAACCTCAAGGGCACCTGGGTCACCACGACGGCCGCGATCCCCCACATCCTGGCCACCGGCCGGGGCGGGTGCGTCGTGATCATCAGCTCGATGGTCGGCCTTCGCGGCGCACCGTTCACCGCCAGCTACACGACCTCCAAGTGGGCGGTCCGCGGGCTGGCCAAGTCGCTGGCCGGCGAGCTCGGCTTCTCGGGCGTGCGGTGCAACTCCATCCACCCCGGCAACGTCCGCACCCCCATGATCGAGAACCCGTCGATGATCGCCATGATGACCGGGGGCGAGGGCACGACGCTCGAGGACGCGGCCGAGACCTTCAGCGGGATGAACCAGCTGCCCGAGCCGTGGGTCGAGGCGTCGGCGATCTCGTCGATGGCCGTCTACCTGTGCAGCGCCGCCGGCGCGGGGATCACCGGGGCCTCCATCCCGATCGACCTGGGAGGAAGCGAGAAGTTCGGGTTGTGACGGCTCGGGCTCGGGGCGCGGACCTGTGCCGAGGGCAAGAAATGCACTCCGACCCGCCTCTCGGATGAGAGGCGGGCCGGGGTAGCGAGCCGGTTCAGGGGGCCGGGTTTCTCACCTGGCCGCGCCTGATCAGGTGGACGGCGTGGGCGCCACCGGGCGGGGAACGCTGACGGTCGAGCCGGTGGCGGTCCACACCAGGGTCCAGAAGATGTCGACGATGGGCTGGATGGCCTGCAGGAAGATGTCGTTGGCACTGCTCATGATGTGTCCCCTTGTGATCCGTACTGAAAGCGTACTTGCGTATCTGGCGGTCTGGTGGTCCCCGTTGCCGCCGGACGGGCTCCAGCAATTCCCTCGAGCCCCCCGCGGCGCGTGACAACCCCTATGTCGCCGCGAACCCGGTCGACGTTACACAACCGTGACAAACGATGTGGCATCGACAGGCTCCGCCGCTGGCCAGAGCGCCGTAGCCTCGACCCGAGCGGGGTTCCCACTCCCCTAGTCGAGGCGCCCCGCCACGGGCCGAGGTCGAGCCTCAAGTGTGACTCAACCGACTAAACCCTACCTACGCGACCGTAACCTACGGTACCGTAGGTTCATGGCTATCACTGACATCCCGGAATTCGCACACCTCTCCGAGGCCGACATCGAAGCCCTCGGTGAGGAACTCGAGCAGATCCGCCAGGACATCATCGGTTCCCTCGGCGAGCGGGACGCCACCTACATCCGCAACACGATCCGCTTCCAGCGCGCCCTCGAGGTGGGCTCTCGTGCACTGTTGATGGTCGGGTCGCGCAACCGCACCGCGTGGGCCATCGGCGCCGGCGCACTCGGGCTCTCCAAGATCGTCGAGAACATGGAGCTCGGACACAACATCATGCACGGGCAGTGGGACTGGATGAACGACCCGGAGGTCCACTCCACCACGTGGGAGTGGGACATCGTCGGTACGGCCGAGCACTGGAAGCAGACCCACAACTACATCCATCACAAGTACACCAACATCGTCGGCCTGGACGACGACGTCGGGTACGGAGTGCTCCGCGTGACGCGCGACCAGCGCTGGCACCCGTTCTTCTACGGCAACCTCGTCTACAACGCGGTGCTCGCGCTGCTGTTCCAGTGGGGCGTCGGTATCCAGCATCTCGAGCTGGGCAAGGTCGCGAAGGGACGGGACGACCGCCGCGAGACCATGAACAAGCTCGGCCTCTTTGCCAAGAAGGCCGGGCGCCAGCTCGCGAAGGACTACGTCTTCTACCCGGCGCTCTCCCGCAAGGGCTGGAAATCCACCATGACGGCCAACCTCGCCGCCAACGGCATCCGCAACGTGTGGACCAACGCGGTGATCTTCTGCGGGCACTTCCCCGACGGCGCCGAGAAGTTCACCAAGAAGGACGTGGAGAACGAGACGCGCGCCGAGTGGTACCTCCGTCAGATGCTCGGCTCCGCCAACCTCACCGGCGGGCCGGTCATCGACTTCCTCTCGGGCAACCTGTCGTACCAGATCGAGCACCACATCTACCCCGACATGTCGTCCAACCGTCTGGCCGAGGCATCGGTCCGGGTTCGCGAGGTCTGCCGCAAATACGACCTGCCGTACGTGGCGGGCCCGCTACCCGTGCAGTACTTCAAGGCGTGGCGCACCATCGCCAAGATGTCGCTGCCCGACCACATGCTGCGGCGCACGGCCGACGACGCCCCGGAGACGCACTCCGAGCGCATGTTCGCGGACCTGCCCAAGCCTCTCCCGGCGCAGGAGGAAGGACAGCGGGCCGGCCTGCAGACGGCACTCAAGTACTCAGAGAAGCGGCGCGCCCGCAAGGTCGCCTCGGCGGCCTGACCCGCCCGGCCTCCCTCTCCACGCCCCGACACCGAAACCGGTGTCGGGGCGTGGAGTTGTTTCGATCCAGGAACGGGATCCCGGCGATAGGCTGACCCTCTAGTCGGCAGCGGCCCGCGCTACAGCGGTCGAGCTGAAGGCCTGTGAACCACGACGACGGGAGCCACCATGGAGGACCGGCGCATGCTCATCGCCGATTCGGCGATCGAGGTAGTGGCCAGGGACGGCGTTCGCGCGCTGACCCACCGCGCCGTGGACTCCGAGGCCGGACTGCCCTCCGGTTCCACCTCCTACTACTGCCGCACGCGCGCGCAGCTCCTCTCCCTCACTGTCGACAGGCTCACCTCTCTCCTGCGAGGGTTCGTCGAGGTGTCCGGGATCCAGGAACTCGCGTCCTCCGAGGCCGACGACGTCCTGTCGATGCTCACGCGGATGATCGAGGGCCTCCTCGCCGACTACCGCGGCGAGCTGGCGGCCCGCTCAGCGCTCATCATGGAACTCACCGGCAAGGACGACACCACCGATCTCGTCGCCGCCCTGCTGGACCCGAGCGACCTGGCCGGCGCCCTCGACGCCGCCGGGCTTCGCGACCCCGCCGCCGCCGCCCTGGACCTCCTCTCCGTATACGAGGGACTGCTCTGGGAGCGCACCGTGGGCCGCTTGGCCGGCTCCGAGGTCGACCACGAACACGACGCGGACCTCCTCGGGTCCGCGCTTTCGCGCCACGAGCATCGTGGCGGACGCCTCTTCGGCCTCCTGCGCTGAGCTCTCGCCCCTCGGGGCAATGATTCGCCCTACACCACACGCCCGGCTGCGGCGCACTCTCTGACGCGCGTCCAGACGCGGCGGCGGAATCGCTTAGGTTACCTGGCTTGATGTTTAAGGTTCTCACAGTCTAGAGTTCCGCCCCAGAAGCACCGTGATACGTCAGCCATGTGTCAAGGCTGTCTGTTTCGTGCCTCTGCCACCCCTCCGTCCGGGCATCCTCACAACTGGTGACAATCACTGTGCGGGTGCATGTATGCGGTGTTCAGTTGCGAATCCGGGTCACTCTTCCGGGTCCGGGTTCGCCTGAACGGTCCAGCCCGGGGCATCCCGGCCGCCACTCGACCGGGACGGTGGGCTGACCTGAGGCCACGGATTAATCAGATTGCTTTGACAATCACAGCTGATGTGAGATAGTGATTCACGTCACTGATTCACAACGAATCGGACGCACCCCTCCCCTCGGGTCGACCGACCCCCGCACCAGAAGGACGGTTCATCATGAGCCAGGTTGCTACTTACTTCTTCACCCTCTTCGCCCTCGCCGGTGAGCGGCTTGACGACCGCAAGGACCGCGGCGCTACGGCCGTGGAGTACGGCCTGATGGTCGGGCTGATCGCAATCGTGATCATCGTGGCGGTTACTGCGCTCGGTGGTCAGCTGAACACGCTCTTCGAGACGGTCCAAGCCCGCCTTACCGGCGTGAACGCTGGCGCAGGGGCTTGATGCCGAGCACTTGCTGACGACACCGCTCCGGCGCAGCGCCCAGCCCGGGCGCTGCGCCGGAGCCAGTTTCAACCCCTCCCTCCCCTCCCCTCACCCCTCGAGGACAAGCCATGACCAGACCCCTCCGTGACCGCGGAGCCGCGGCCGTGGAGTTCGCTTTGGTCGTCCCGATCCTGTTGACGCTCGTGATCGGGATCATCGAATTCGGCCGGGCCTACAACATCCAGACCACGCTCTCCAACGCCGCCCGTGACGGCGTGCGCGTGATGGCGCTGCAGAACGACGTCGACGCGGCCAAGTCGGCCGCGACAGCAGCCGCGATCGGATTGGGCATTCCCGCGTCCGACGTCGAGGTAACACCGGCGAACTGCGCACCCGAGGATTCGACCCCCACCGCCACGGTCACCGTCACCTACCCGTTCGAGATGCTCAGCGGGTTCCTCCCGATGGGCGACTTCACCCTCACCGGTACCGGGAGCATGCGATGCAACGGGTAGACGCGACTCGCAGCGACCGAGGGGCCGTGAGCGTCCTCGTCGCCCTGCTGATGGTTCCCCTTATCGGGTTCGCCGCCATTTCGATCGACATCGCTGCCGTTCACTCAGACAGGCAGAAGTTGCAGATGGGAGCGGACGCCGCCGCTCTGGCGATCGCCCAGGATTGTGCCAGGAGCGACTGTGGGACCACACGGGCCAGAACAACTGCTCGGCAGCTCGTCGACATGAACGCCTCCGCGGCCGAGAACTCGGTGTCGGTGGACCTCGTGGCAGCAGCCGGCAAGGTCACCGTCGACACGTCCGGTACCCGAGAGCACTGGTTCGCACCTGTTCTGGGAATTAACGAGTCCGAGGTCGGAGCCGTAAGTACCGCGGGGTGGGGTTCGCCGATCAGCGGTACGTCTGCCCTTCCGCTCGCCTTCTACGTGTGTGAGTTCTGGGCGCAGACCGGCGGAGGGATTCCGTCGGACAAGATCGAGCGGACCATCGAGTTCACCAAGACCTCCAACACGGACTGCCCCGTGCCCTCGGGGAACCTGGTTCCGGGAGGGTTCGGCTGGTTGGCCCCGAATGCGGGAACCTGTCAGGCATTCACCAGGATCGGTCAGGAAGTTCAGGGAGCCCCCGGCAACAAGGGGGGTACGAGTTGCATGTCGTCCCTCCACAACAAGACGATCCTTCTTCCCCTGTTCGACTCCTACCGCGGCCAAGGAAACAACGCCTACTACCGCGTCTACGGGTACGCGGCATTCACGATCACCGGCTACCACTTGTCCGGCGCGAACTGGAACAGCCCGTGTAGCGGCAATGAGCGGTGCATCAGTGGCTACTTCACGGAGTTCCTCGATCGTTCAGACGACTTCGAGTACGGGCCGAGCACGCAGAATCTCGGCGCCACCGCCGTCTACCTCCTCCCAAACGAGTAAGTGAGCTGAAGTGAACCGTCGTGTCGTGGCAGTAGCCGTCGCCGTCCTCCTGGCGCTCCTGGGCGCCGCCCTTCTTCTGCGCTACGTCAGCGCAGCTGACGAACGGGCCATGGCAGACCTCCAACCGGTGAGCGTCCTGGTCGCGACTGCGCCGATCAGCGAGGGAACCCCTGCGTCCGCACTCGGCGAGCTGGTCGAGCTGCGGGAGCTTCCCGCCACGGCTGCGGGACCGAATTCGGTGACCGACCTCCAGGAGCTCGGAACCATGGTCGCGGCCACCGATCTCGCTGCCGGGGAACAGCTTCTGGCCGGGCGTTTCGCGTCACTGCAGTCCCTCCAGCAGTTCGGCGGCATCCCCGCACCGGAGGGATTCCACCAGGTGACGATTCCTCTGAACTCGCCCCAGGTCGTCGGTGGAACGATCACACCCGGGGACACGGTGGGTGTCTTCGCCACGATCGGAGACCAGACCCACCTGCTGCTCCACAAGATCCTCGTACTGCGCGTCCAGGGCGGGTTATCTCCCTCCGCGTCCGAAGAGGCCGGTTCGACCGATCCCGCAGACGCCCCGGTTCACGACGGCGGCGCGATGGTGACTTTGGCGCTCACGGCCCCGGACGCGGAAAAGGTCGTCTTCTCGGGAGAGAACGGCTCGATCTGGCTCTCCCTCGAGGACTCCGCCACACCGGAGGACGGCACCCGCATCGTCAACCCGGGGAACGTGTACCGATGAACAACATTCTGCTGGCCACCGACTTCGTCGACCTCCGCGACCGGTTCCGGGCCGCCACCGGCCAGTCGATACCGGCACTGCCCCCGGGCCCGCTCCCGGAAAGCCCAGCGCAGCTGTTCCAGCAACTCGGCGGTGGGGAGATCCCCGAGGTCGTCGTGATCGACGAGCGCTCCGGGACAGAAGCCGCCCTCGCGCTGGCCTCGCGGCTCGATGTCGAGTGCCCCGGTATCGCAGTGGTCCTGGTCAGCGACCGGGTCGCCGAACTCGGACTCGCGGCCATGCGGGCGGGGGTGAGCGACATCGTCCCCACCGAATCGGAGGAGGACGAGATCCGAGGGGCACTTGATCGAGCCATCAGGGTCACCCGACAGCGCGCTCCGGCCGGACACGGGGACGGCACCGACGCCGGCGCGGGCCCGCAGTCGCGGCGCGGGCAGGTGATCAGCGTGGTCTCGCCCAAGGGCGGCGTGGGCAAGACAACCATCGCCGCCAACCTGGCCGTCGGGCTTGCCCGGTCCGCACCACATTCCACGGTGCTGGTGGACCTGGATCTGCAGTTCGGAGATGTCGCCAACGCTCTCAACCTCACACCCGAACACACCATCGTCGACGTGGTGCAGGGAGCGGCCGCGCGCGACTCGATGGTGCTCAAGACGTTCCTCACCCAGCACGACACCGGCCTGACCGTGGTGTGCGGACCGAACTCCCCGGCCGAGGCCGAACTGGTGGGCGTATCGGAACTCACCCATCTCCTCCAGACGCTGGCGGCGGAGTTCCGATATGTCGTCATCGACACCGCCCCGGCACTGACAGACCACACCCTCGCGGCCCTCGATATGACCGACGACCTGATCCTGGTCACCAGCATGGACGTTCCCGGAGTGCGGGGACTGCGCAAAGAACTGGACATTCTCCGTGACCTCGGGATGGGCTTCGACCGCCGCCACATCGTGGTGAACTTTGCCGACACCCACAGCGGGCTCACCCGAGCGGATGTAGAGGCGACGATCGGTACCGGTGTGGACCTGGTCTTGCCTCGCTCGCGGGCGGCTGCGGTATCCATCAATCAGGGGGTTCCGCTGATGCAGAACGAGGTCCGCGATCCCATGACCAAGAAGCTGCGGCGCCTGGTGGACCGCTTCGCCCCTGCGCCCTTGAAGGAGCCCGGGCCCGCGGCGACCAAGCTCGGTTCCCGACTCGGAGGCCGTCACCGCCTGCGCCGAGGAGGCACACGATGAGCCTGAGCGACCGCCTGCGCGCCGCCCGAGGCGAGAGCGCCGCGCCCGAACTCGCCCCGGGCGACCCGGCCACAACACCGGCCATGACACCTGCGCGGGAGACCTCGATCGCTCCTGGTCAGAGCGGTGCCACCGTACCTTCGCGAGCCATCCCGGCTACCACGCCACCGCAGACCATCAGGGTCACCCAGCCGGCTTCCCCGGTTCCCTCGGCGCTTCCCGAGCCCGACGCGTTGATCGCCCTCAAGGAGCGCGCGTCCGCCGCGCTGTTCGAACGGGTCGGTGCCAGGCTCAACAACCCGTCGCTCACCGAGGATCAGCTCCACGCCCTGGTGCGCACCGAGCTCAACAAGGTCGTGGAGGACGAGACGGTCCCACTGACCGCTGAACAGCGGCTGCGGCTCATCAGCGACATCCAGGACGACGTCCTGGGGCACGGTCCGCTGGAGCGACTACTGGCCGACCCCACGGTCACCGAGATCATGGTCAACGGCCCGGACATGATCTACGTCGAGCAGCGGGGGCGGCTCACCCGGAGTTCCGCCCGTTTCACCTCCGAGGAGCACCTGCGTCAGGTCATCGAGCGGATCGTCTCCCGGATCGGGCGACGCATCGACGAGTCCTCCCCTCTGGTCGACGCCCGCCTGGCGGACGGCTCCCGCGTCAACGCCGTCATCCCCCCGTTGGCGGTCAACGGCTCGTCGCTCACCATCCGTAAGTTCTCCAAGGACCCCTTCAAGGTCAACGACCTGATCGGGTTCGGCACCCTCACCCCGGAAATGGCCGAACTCCTGCGGGCCTGCGTCCAGGCCCGGCTCAACATCATCGTCTCCGGCGGCACCGGCAGTGGAAAGACCACGCTGCTCAACGTCCTGTCCTCGTTCATCCCCGAGTCCGAGCGCATCGTCACCATCGAGGACGCGGTCGAACTGCAGATGCAGCAGGACCACGTGGTGCGGCTGGAGGCCAGGCCCGCGAACATCGAGGGCAAGGGCGAGATCAGCATCCGCGATCTCGTGCGCAACTCCCTGCGTATGCGCCCCGACAGGATCGTGGTGGGCGAGGTTCGCGGCGGAGAGACCCTGGACATGCTGCAGGCCATGAACACAGGTCACGACGGGTCACTGTCGACCGTCCACGCCAACTCCCCGCGCGATGCGGTGGCCCGCCTGGAGACCCTGGTTCTGATGGCCGGGATGGACCTTCCGTTGCGGGCCATCCGGGAGCAGATCGCCTCCGCCGTGGACGTGATCATCCAGCTGACCCGATTGCGTGACGGCACCCGACGGGTCACCGCGGTGACCGAGGTCCAGGGGATGGAGGGCCAGACGGTCACCCTGCAGGACGCGTTCCTCTTCGACTATTCCGCCGGCGTCGGGACCGACGGGAAATTCCTCGGCAAGCCGATCTCCACCGGGGTGCGCCCCCGCTTCACCGACCAATTCAAAGAAATGGGCATCACGCTCTCGCCGCGGGTGTTCGATGTTCCCACACCCCCCGGGAAAAGCCGATGAACGAGTCCATGGGCCAGGTCCTGGCCTCCCCGGCCGGGCTCGGGGTGGCAGCACTCTCCCTGGCACTACTCATCGGCGCGTTCCTCGTCCTCTCCCCGCGTCCGGGAAGTGTCCCCCGTGCCCGGCGTCGGCCAGGGGTTCACGAGGGGCCCGGGATCATCTCGCGGACGGCGACGGCAGCCACCACGGCCATCGACACCACCCTGAGCCGCCGCGGCGCACCGGGGGCCGGTGCGTTGGAACGCGCCGGGGTCAAGATGGGCCTCCAGGACTTCGTCTTCCTGGTGGGCGTCGCCGCAGTGGTGACCTTCGCACTGGGGCTTGTCGCTGTAGGGCCGGTCACCGGACTCTTCCTGGCCGCGCTCACTCCGATCGGTGCCAAGTTCGCGCTGGACATCCGAGCCTCCCGTCGCCGGGCCGCCTTCGCAGACCAGTTGGATGACTCGTTGCAGCTCATGGCCAGTAGCCTGCGGGCCGGCCACAGCCTCCTCCAGGCCCTGGCCTCCGTTGCCAGAGAGGCCGAGGAGCCCACCTCGGAGGAGTTCGCCCGCATCATCAACGAAACCCGGGTCGGCCGTGATCTCGCCCCCGCGCTGGAGGAGACCGCCCGCCGCATGGGGAGCGAGGACTTCGAGTGGGTCACACAGGCCATCGCGATCAACCGCGAGGTCGGCGGCAACCTCGCCGAGGTGCTCGACGGGGTCGGTCACACCATCCGGGAGCGGAACCAGATCCGCCGACAGGTGAAGGCGCTGGCCGCCGAGGGCAAACTCTCGGCGTACGTCCTCATGGCGCTGCCGTTCGGCATCTCCGGGTTCTTGTTCATGAGCAACCCCGAGTACATCTCCAAGTTCACCGAGGGCCTGCTGGGCTACACCCTGATCGGCGTCAGCGTGGTGCTGCTCGTGGTGGGTGCGCTCTGGCTCCGCAAGGTCGTCAACATCACGTTCTGAACGCTCCTAGCGTTCTGGAAGGAGGCACGCCGTGGAACCGATGGCCATGTTCGCCGTCTCGGTCCTGGCCGTGTCGGTGTTCCTGCTGAGCTGGGCGGTGCTCGCCGGCCCCGGCCGGGCGCGCCAGCGCACGGTCCTCAACCTCAGCCGGGGGATGTACCCCGAACACCACGCGGTGGAGGCAGTGGTCCCCGAGGACGAGGAGACCGGTGGCACCCTGGCCACGATCGCGCGGAAGTTCACCCCGGCGCCGTCGATCCGGATGCTCGAGAAGCTGCAGATCAAAGCCGGCAGACCCCAGGGGTGGCCCCTCGAGAAGCTGCTGGTGGCCAAACTCGTGCTGGGCATCGGGGCGGCGCTGTTAAGCCTGCTGTTCGTCTCCAGCACCACCGGTGCTCTACCTGTGTTCCTGGCCGCGGCGGTCACCCTGGTCTGCTACTTCGTCCCGGAACTGCTCCTCCACAGCCGCGGACAGGAGCGCAGTCAGGCCATCCAGCTGGAACTGGCCGACACCCTGGACCAGATGACCATCGCCGTGGAGGCCGGGTTGGGCTTCGACTCGGCCATGGCCCGCGCGGCGAAGAACGGCAAGGGACCACTCGCCGATGAGTTCACCCGCACTCTGCAGGAGATCCAGGTGGGTCAACTGCGCCGGCACGCGTACGAATCGTTGGCCCGCCGCACCGACGTCGCCGACCTGCGCCGATTCGTCCGCGCCATCATCCAGGCTGACGCCTACGGCATCTCGATCGCCGACGTGCTGCGCACCCAGGCTTCGGAGCTGCGGAGCAAGCGCCGCCAGCGCGCGGAGGAGAAGGCCATGCAGATCCCGGTCAAGGTGATCTTCCCGCTGATGGTGTGCATCTTGCCGGTACTGTTCATCGTGCTCCTGGGCCCGACAGCGATGAACATGATGGAGGCCTTCTCCTAGTGCTCCCGAGTGTCACAGCGACCGTGCTCCTCACCGCCGTGGTGTGCGGGGCACTCGCCGCGGCGCTGACCGGGTGGATCCGGTCCATCGCAGACTCCGACTCCCGCTGGCTGCGCTCCGGTCTCCACGTGGGCCTGGCCGCCGCCGGTGGGGCGGGAGCCGCCGGGCTGGCCGGTACCGTTCCCGAGCTGGTCGCGTTCGCGGCGCTCGCGGTGGCCTGTGGGGTGCTCGTGGCGATCGACCTGGCCGTGCATCGGCTGCCCGATGTCGTCGTCGTCCCCATGTACCCGGTCCTCCTGGCGACGCTGGGCGTGGCGTCCGCGGTGACCGGGGACTGGGGCGCCCTGGGGCGCGCCGCCGCCGCGGCGCTCGCCCTGCTGGCCTTCTACTTCACCCTGGCGTTCATCAACCCCTCGGGACTCGGGCTGGGCGACGTCAAACTCGCCGGCGTGCTAGGCCTCTTCCTGGGCTGGCTCGGGTGGTACTACGTCCTGGTCGGGACTCTGGCCGCGTTCGCGCTCAACGCCGTGGTGGCGTTGGTGCTACTCCTCAGCCGTAGAGCCGACCGTCACACCGGCATCGCGTTCGGGCCCGCGATGATCGCCGGAGCGGCGGCGGCCGCGTGGCTCTCGGTCGGCGGCTAGTCCGCGATCGCCTCCAGCGGGTCGGTCTTGGCGGCCCGGTGCGCCGGCCACAGCGAGGCCAGGACCCCCACGAACGCCGAGGCCACCAGCACGATCCCGATCGTCTCCCACGGGATGGTGGTCTCGCTGAGCCCACTGTCCGCCAGCACGGAGACGAACGCCCAGCCCAGATAGACGCCGACCGCCGCGCCGACCAGTGCCCCGAACACGGCGATCTGCGTGGACTCGAGGTTGATCGTCCGCCGGATCTGGGACCGCTGCATGCCCACGGCCCGCAGCATGCCGATCTCCGTGCGCCGCTCGATCACCGACAACGCCAGGGTGTTGACGATCCCCAGCACCGCGATGACCAGGGCCAGGCCGAGCAGGGCGTAGATGATCGTCAGCAACTGGTCGATCCCGCCCGACTGGACGTCGATGTACTGCTGCTTGCTCTGCACGGTGGCGATCGGGATGTCGGAGAGCTCCTCGGTGACGGCGGCCAGCACCTGGTCGGGTGAGGTGCCCTCGGCGGCCTTGGCCAGCACGATCGCGGTCGAGCGGAGGTTCTCCGGAACCAGCCGTTCGTAGACGTCGATACCGGTGTAGAAGGGTCCGAGGATCTGGGCGTCGTCGTAGACACCGGTCACCCGGAGGGTGGACTCACTGCCGTCCGGGCCGACGAGCGGGACCCGCGTGCCCATCGTCCAGCCGTTGTCCCGCGAGACCTCCCGCGAGACCACGAGGGAGTCGGCCTCCGGCTCGAGAGAGCCGTCGAGGACGGTGGCCTCGAGCAGCTCCCCGACTGGCCCGCCGGCGGCCGCGAGCGCCTGGGGCTCGCCGCCGAGCTGGCCGAAGCCGAACGCGAGCCACGCCACGTCCCCCACGCCGTCGACGCCCGCGATCTGGTCCTCGATCCCGCCGGCCAGCGGGGTCGGCGGCCCCTGGGAGGCCACCCCCTGGACGATGACGTCGGCGATGATCCCCTGGTCGATGAGGCCGCTCACGCTCTCCTTGGTGGTGGCGCCGAGCGTGCCGAACGCCGCCACCAGGGTGAGCCCCAACGTGAGGGCGAACGCGGTGGCCGCGGTGCGTCGGGTGTTGCGGCCGGCGTTGGTGGCCGCCAGCTTCCCGACGGCACCGAAGGGCGCGCCGATGACCCGCCCGATCCCGCCGGCGATGGGCCTGGCGAGGGCGGGCATCACCAGGAAGCTGCCGACGATCAGGGCCGCGGCGCCGACGCCCACGGTGATCGCGCCGCTCCTCGTGGTGTCCTGCCAGGTGCCGATGAG
>NZ_JAALEB010000011.1:0-14514 GCF_014145165.1 Dietzia sp. Cai40
GGAGCAGAAGCTGCGCAACGAGTCGCGCAAGATCCTCGACCTGCCGGAGCTGCGGGTCGCCGGCACCTGCGTGCGCGTCCCGGTGTTCACCGGTCACACGTTGAGCATCAACGCGGAGTTCGACAAGGACATCACGCCGGAGCAGGCGCGCGAGCTGCTGTCGAAGGCGCCGGGCGTCAAGGTCGTCGACGTGCCGACCCCGCTGGACGCGGCGGGCATCGACGAGTCGCTGGTGGGCCGCATCCGCCAGGATCAGTCGATCGAGGGCACCAAGGGCCTCAACCTCATGGTGGCGGGCGACAACCTCCGCAAGGGCGCGGCGCTCAACACCATCCAGATCGCGGAGCTGCTGGTCAAGTAGCGCACCTGCTGGTCGGGTGGCCAGTCGCGGGTTGAGCCGGTCGGGAGTACGACGACGACGAGGCCCCGCAGTCGCACATAGGCGAGAGCCGCCGCCCGGTCACGCAGACCGGGCGGCGGCTCTCGTGTCGTCGGGGGGCGACGACTTCGCTCTCTCCGCGGTATGACCGTGGGCATACTTGCGGTATGTCCCACACGCCGATCAAGGTGAGTCGCGACCTCCGGGATCTCCTCAAGAGGCAGGCCGCCGAGGGGCACCGCACGCTGGGCGATCATCTGGCGTATCTCGCCTCACTCGCCGAGAAGCAACGGCGGCTCGAGCGCCTGCGTGCGGAGATAGACGCGACATCGCCTGAGGATCTGGCGTCCTACCGCGAGGAATCCGAGTGGTGGGAGCGGGCGCAGGATGCCTGACCCGACCCCCGGGGAGGTCATATGGGTAGTCCGCGATCCCGTGGCGGGTCGTGAGCAGAGTGGTCGCCGGCCCGCGGTGGTGGTCTCGTCGCGCGCGCACATCTCCCTCGCCGATACTCTCGTGATGGTGGTTCCGGTGACGTCGGTGGATCGCGGATGGTCGAACCACGTCCTGCTCCGTGGAGACGTGTTCGATCGCGACTCCTGGGCGATGACCGAGCAGATACGCACCCTTTCGCGCCGGCGTGTTGTCGGCCATGCCGGCCAGGTGGATGCGGGGACCCTGGCAGACATTCGCCGGTGGATCCAGGATTTCCTCGACGAGTAGCGGTCGACCGCCCCGCCGCCGACCGACCCACCCCCACCCCACAACCCCACCACCCGAAAGGACCACCCATGACCCCGACCCTGACCCACCACGAGGACATCGCCGTCCTCACGCTCGGCAGCGACGAGAACCGCTTCTCCCCGGACCGGCTCGACGCGATCAACGCCCACCTCGATGAGGTCGAGCAGTCCGCGAAGGGGCTCGTCACCGTGGGGTCGGGCAAGTTCTATTCCAACGGCCTCGACCTCGACTGGCTCATGGCCAACTCGGACCGCCTGGACTGGTACGTCGGCCGGATCCACGAGCTGTTCTCGCGCGTCCTGACGTTCTCCCTGCCGACGGCCGCCGCGGTCAACGGGCACGCCTTCGGCGGCGGCGCGATGCTCGCGATGGCCCACGACTACCGGGTGATGCGCGACGATCGCGGCTACTTCTGCTTCCCGGAGGTGGACATCAACATCCCGTTCACTCCCGGCATGGCGGCGCTGATCCAGGCCAAGACGACCCCGCAGACGGCCATGACCGCGATGAGCACGGGCCACCGCTACCCCGGTGCCGAGGCGAAGGCCGCGGGCCTCGTCGACGACACCGCTGCGGAGGCCGAGATCGTCACCGCGGCGCTCGGGCGTCTCCAGCCGATCCTCGGCAAGGACCGCACCACTCTCGGCGCCATCAAGTCCACGATGTTCGCCTCCGTCACCGAGGCGCTGGGCCGGGGCCCCGGCGGCGTCAGCCTCTGATGCCCACCCGTCCCGGGTCGACCGCGGGTTCGGGGTAGCGCGGGGATAGTTCGACGACGACGACGACGACGAGGACCGCCGCCGCCCGGAAACGATGCGGTCGCCCGGTTACGCCGAACCGGCGGCGGCTTCGGTCGTATAGAGGTCGGTCCAGTGCCATAGTGGAACTGCACGCCCCTCGTGTCCCGGCCTGCTGCCGGAACACGTGGCCAGATCGCACGACTCCCTGCAGGTTTCGCACCTGCACCGACGAGAGGAACGCAGATGGCTATCAACGACGACGACATCACCACGTCCGGCGCTCAGGGCGAGGGCATCGCCGACGGCGGTTCCAATCCCGGCGGCCACGACGGCGGCGCCGACGGGTCCGCCCACCACATGAAGGGCGAGGGCGAGGGCCTGGCTGACGGCGGTTCGAACCCGGACGGTCACGACGGTGGCGCGGACGGTTCCGCCGATGGCTCCGCGAACACCGGCGAAGGGGTGGCCGACGGCGGTTCCAACCCGGATGGTGCCGACGGCGGCGCTGACGGCACGCAGTAATTGCGGGCGCTTCATCGGTGCGTCGCGTGCGGCTCGGATGAGTTCGCGGCTCGGGTGTGGGGGCAGCGGCCCCTGCTGACCCGGGCGTCCGAGCTGCCACGCGACTACTCCGACCTGCTCTCGCCCGCGATGGTCGACGAGATCGTCGCCGAGCGCGGGGTGCGCACGCCGTTCGTCCGGATGGCGCGGGAGGGAACGCTCGTCGACCGGGCGTGCTTCACCCGCTCCGCGGGGTTCGGGGCGCAGATCGCCGATCAGCTCGACCCCGACGGCGTGCTCACGCAGTACGCCGCCGGGGCGACGCTCGTCCTGCAGGGTCTGCACCGGTTCTGGCCGCCGATCATCGACTTCGTCCGCGGCATGACCTCGGACATCGGGCATCCGGTGCAGACCAACGCGTACATCACCCCGCCCGCGAATCGCGGGTTCGATCCGCACTACGACGTCCACGACGTCTTTGTGCTCCAGGTGTCCGGCACCAAGCGGTGGCGGGTGCACGAGCCCGTCCACCACCATCCGCTTGCGGACCAGCCGTGGACCGATCACCGCGAGGCGATCGCCGAACGGGCGAAGGACGAGCCGGTCATCGACACCGTGCTCGAGCCGGGGGACTGCCTCTACCTGCCGCGAGGCTGGGTCCACTCGGCCGAGGCGCAGGGCGATACGTCCATCCACCTCACGGTGGGCGTGGCCCCGTTGACCGGGCACGACGTCGCCACGGCGATGATCGAGGCACTGGCCTCGGAGGAGGATCTGCGGGCGTCGTTGCCGTTCGGGCTCGCCCCGGCCGATGCCGCGCGCGCCGAGCCCCACGCCCGCGAGGTCCTCGACGTGCTGGCCCGGTTGATCGGCGAGAAGCAGGAGCAGCTCAGCGCTCTCGCCGGCGACGCGCTGGCTGGCAAGTACCTCGATCTCACCAGACCCGCCGCGATCCGCCCGTTGGCCACCCTCGACGCCGTCGCTGCCCTCGAGCCCGACACCCGGCTGCACCTGCGCGAGGGGCTCCATGCACGTGTGGACTGCACCGACGCCGACGCCGACGCCGCCAATCCCGGCACGGTGGTGTTGAGGCTGCCCACCAAGTCGGTGACGTTCCCGGCGGTGTGCACTTCCGCCCTGCGCGCTGTCCTCGAGGGCGACCCCGTGAGCGCTGGTTCGCTGCCCGGCCTCGATGCCGACGACGGCCGGGTGGTTCTCCGGCGGTTGCTGCGGGAGGGCGTGGTGGTGGCGCTGTGAGCAGGCCTGCGGACTGGGAGCCGTGCAGTGACTCGTCGTTGCGCCGCGGCGATCCCCTGGACGGGTCGGGCTCCCGGGGGTTGCGGTGGCTGATGGTCGAACTGGCCGGCCCGTGGGGGTATTCGGCGTTGCTGGACTCGCCGGGTCTCCTTCCGCCCGAGCTGGGTCGCGAGATCGCCGGGCGCGCCCAGGAAGCGGATGTAAGGGTTGCCGCGATCCGCAGGCCGGGTCGTCGTCGTCATACAGAGGAGCCACGCTGGCGGTGGGCGCTCGCCGACGCCCGGCCCGGGCACGAGTCGCTGCGGTGGGGCGAGGTCGACGGCCCGGTCGGGTACGCCGAGATCCCCCTCGACGGTTCCGCCGGCACCCCGTCAGCGGACCCGCTGGTCGCCGTGTGCGCGCACGGCAAGCACGATCAGTGCTGCGCCGTGCGGGGGCGCAGCGCCGCGGCGCGGATCGCCGAGCGGTACCCGGAGGCGACCTGGGAGTGCTCCCACCTGGGCGGCGACCGCTTTGCCGCGACGATGCTCGTCCTGCCGCACGGTCTCTTCTACGGCCGCGTCGACCAGGCGCAGGACCCGGCCGACATCGTCGCCCGCTACACCGAAGGCCGCGTCGACGAGCGGTATCTGCGCGGACGCAGCAGCTATCCGGCGGAGGTGCAGGTGGCGCAGCATCACGCTCGCGCGCTGCTGGGAGATGACCGCATCGATGCCTTCGCCCCTCTGGACGTCCGAGAGGTGGCCGATGCGGACGGCGGCAACCACGTCGCTGTGACACTTGAGGGCCCGAGCGGCCCGGTGGCTGTGCGCCTGCGCGAGAGCTGGAGCGAGCCGATTTTCACGATGTGCCAGGCACACACGGCCGGACCGGTGCGGGAGTGGGAGTTGGTGGAGGTCAGGGCCGGCGGGTAGCGCCGCGCCCGGGTGACACGCCCGAGACAGCCACGACAACGACGACGAGGTTGGCACCTGCCCGATCCGGGAGCGGCCGCCCGGTCATGCAGTCCGGTCATGCCGTCCGGTCGGGTCGCGGCGAAGGCACTCCCATACTCGCGGCGAGCAGCACGGTGAGCATGGTGACCGCGAGCCCCGGAATGGGATGCGCGGCCCGTGCGAGTGGGGCGGCATCTGGACGCGGCCGAGCCTGGACCGTCGCGCACCCTCGATGATCACGCTGACCGCACTGGTGGCGCGCGGCCACCACGAGGAGCTGGCGATGCACCTGCGGGCGGGCCTGCACCAACGGGCTGAGACTGGACGCGATCAAGGAGCTGCTGCTGCAGACGGCGACCTACTGCGGGGTCCCCGACGCGAACACCGCCTTCCGGATCGCCCGGCAGACACCGGAGGAGTAGTCCGCTCGCAGGTGCATCGTCTCGACGAGGCCGGTCCGGAACTGCAGTGACGCGAGCAGGTTGGCGAGGATGCACAGCTCGCTCGGGTCCACGTGCAGGTCGTAGAGCTCGGCCTGCGGCGCGCGTAAACGGCGACGATCTAACGACGCAGCCGGATCTTCCTTATCCTGTGAAAGCGAGCCTACGAGCTCGATTACCGGAGCTGACGCGAAGTTCGCAACCTCTTCGGCGGAAGACACGTTGCGGAAGATGGTGCAGGCTGGGGCCCGCCCCCGGACCGGACGTGACCCAGGTGTCAGTGGTGAAACTGCTTGCAGCGGCGCTGGTCCTCGTCGTCAATGAGGCCGCTGTAGCCGTGTTCGCTGAGCCAGACGGCGGGGGCGCGAGCGAAGATTCGACAACCCACCTGCGGGAGGCTCGCACCAACCATCCGGGACCCGCGGGAGCCTCCCACGTTCTCAATGCGCCACTGGCCTGGGCGGAGTGATCCGCAATAGGGGAATGTAGCAAGTAAGAACTCTTGCACAGCCAGCTCGAACTGCTTACCAGCCCGCTGGCCTTCGAGCTTCTCCTCTATGGTGTCCGCCCCGAATCTTTCGGCAATCGCTCGAGAAATCTCGCGGCTCGTCCACTGCTTTGGGTCCGCGATTGATGCGGTGCCGTCCTTCGAAAAACAAGGGTCCTATCGTTTTCAAGGCGCCGATGGGAATCTCTCCGCGCAGTAGTGTTTAGAGAAGACAAACTGCGCTCTCGGAGGTAGGTATTTTTTCCATCCAGTCCAGTCCAGTCCAGCCTGGCGAGGGCGCTTCGTCCCTAAAGTTCAGGCGAGGATCTCAAAGGCCGGTCCCAAACGTCCGCGTGCCACATTAACATGAGTCCATGCTTAGGTCCCCCGACGATCTTCCAGGCGTGTACCAGGAGTGGCAGGCGGGCTTGGCCTCCAAGTTCTTCGCCGATTGCAACGGGGGCACCGTCGTCATGTTTATCGACGAAGACGAGCTGCAGCAGCTAGCGCCCCACGGGGAGGATGGGCGGCGGTCACTGGCGCGCGCGGTTCGGAGCGCAGCCCCCCCTGAGCGCGGAAGCCTCATGTTCAGCTCGATGGTCCAGATGCAGTCGCTTTGGAGGCGTGGTCAAAGAGAAGGACCCCCGCCGACGTTGCCCATACTCGCTCTTAGTGTACTTGCCGCAAGCGACATGGGCCGCGACGCGTTTGGAGCCAAACACAATTACTATATGCGTCTCGCGCAGGCAATCCTTCCCGATGGATCTCGTAGCCAAATTGGCGACTTGCGGTACGCGTTGAGGGAGCGAGGTGCCTTCGCGGACGTCGCCGAAATGTGGCGGGCTCTAGATGAATGGATAGGCCAGAATGAAGAGCGTGTTGGCACTTCTACAATTTCTGCCAACGAACATCTCAGTAGAATCGGTTTCCCAATTTCTCAAGCGATTGCGAGAAAGTCGGACAAGGCAATCCTGACTCAATTTTTTCACTCGGCCGAGATTTTTAATGAGAGCCTTCCGTCGGCACCCGCTCTAATCGAGCGTTTGCGAATCTGGGCGCACCACCAAGACCGCGGTTTAAGCTGGCGCTTTGTCGAGGTACTCCGAGACCCGGCGCTGTCAACAATGCTCGAGCCCATTGTTTATGGATGGGCTGAAGGGTGGGACGGTGACATAGTCACAGATAGAGGGCTGAAGCGACTCAATGTTCAGCTGGCCGTCGACATCGATGCGCCGGACGCTTGGTGGGTAGTCTCCGCGCCTAGGGGAGCCGAATCCGACATCGTAGAGGGAGAAACCACGGGCGGGGAATTTGCAGCGCTTCTAACTCCCGACGAATACAGCGCCTTCTTTGAGTCGGAAGGATTGCCCCCCGTACGGTCTGAAGATGTTCGCAGAGGTTTTCAAGCTGTGGGCGAGGTATATGAGGCGCACTTCAAACCGTTCGACTTTTGCGTGATGCGGGAAGATGCGGATGCTGGGGGATGGATTTCGGTGGAGTCAGTAGAGGCCTTCGAAGAGCACCTCTTGGTTGTATCGCCGACGATGCTGATCAGTGCTGAACGCTTACTCAATGGCGCCGCTGACTCGGGGTGGCGCAAGATGGAAAGCCGAATGGCGCACGAGGTGCTCCCCGGCTTTACGATCTACTTTGGGGTGGTGTTTTCGGACGAGACCAAGCTGATGGCTGTTCTAGACGAAGTTCCGAGTTCGACGGCAAGGAGTTTTAAGGGTTCGCAGCGTGCACGGCCGCGTTTCATCGAAGGACTACCTCTACACCGCTTAATAGATCGTTCCACCTATCTCGCGGGCGGGGAGCCTGACTTAGTCATCCCAGTTACAGAGGGTGACCGCGAAGTGGAGGTGACGCTAGATGGGGATCGGCATCAAACTTTCCGCGCATCTATATTCCCGATTCCATTAAGTCGGTTCGGCCCATATGCCGTTGGCACACACACTGTCGAGGCAGACGGCGTCTGCTTGGCTTTCACAACGATGTCCAGCGCGGGTGCTGAGTATGTTCCGCCAGGGGTAGGCGAATTGGGTTGGCAAGACGGCCAGCTCAGTACTGGCAGCCCGCACCAAATCAGCGGTGGATGGATGGGCGAGGAGGAGGATCCGGGCCTAGTCCTACTTCAGCGTAACGCGTTAGAGAGCTGGCTCATTCAGAATGACGGTAGCGTTCGCCGATTCGTAGAGCCAGAACCGCCCGCGCATCCACTTAGTCTTCCATTCAAGTATTTCGAGATCCGGCGTGACTCCGGGGCCTGGCTGCTTCAGCGTCGATATAGCGGATGGATAGTGCATCGGCTGTCCCCGGGCGAGCCTAATATGACAAGACTCAATAGGAAGGCCCAGAATATCTGGGACCATGTTTCTGGCTCAGTCAAGACGAACGATCGTTTATGGTGGCGCTTCGCCATCGCTGCTTGGGAAGTATCGCATGGACGCTGACCTTTTACTGGCCTGGATGAGCGAAACAGGCTCGGGAGATATCGACAACTTGCGAAGTCGGATCACTTGGCTGGCCCGTAACTCTGATGTGAATCCGAAAAAATACGAGGTCGGCAGATGGATGCGCGAGCTCTCCGCTCTCGGCCACGTGGAACTGGACTGGAACAGTGGGCGGTGGGCAATCGCGCCTCCAGCAGCGGTGCTGCTCCCCGTGTCCGGTGGAACTGTCGCGCTGACCGGCTTGCGCCGCAAGGGGCTGATCGAGTTGCTGTCCGAGACTGTGGCAGTTCATATTGAACGGCCGAACCAGACGGAGGGACAGCTGGCGCCCGTTTCAACAATTTTGCTTCAGGCAGATAGCTTCGGTGAGCTGATATCGGCGGTGAGGTCGGTCGGTGTTAGCTATGTCGGCAATGCAGCTGAAAAAAATGCCGATCGGCTTCCTCCGATTTCCCTGAAAACGGCGGCTGGGCCACCTGCCAGAAACGACCGTGTCGAGAAGCTTTCGACCGACGGCGCGTTGAGATTCGTAACTTCCCGCCCGTCAGGCAACGGGCTGTATAAGATTGCTAACTATAAGAAGCCAATCTACCGGTTCTACAAGATGGGGCGTTGGTACCAGTGCGATTTTCCAACCGGGGTAATGTTCGATCGTCTAGAGAAAGGTCTGAAAGGTTTCCGGTTCGTTCGGGACCGTGTCAGTGGAGATGAAGAGATCGGGAGATTGATAACTGATCCTGGGGTACAGTTGCCGGTTCTGCAGGCGCGCGCACTTTATCTATGTAGCGCGGTGCCTCCGGAGGTCAGTCGCGTTACAGGGGACTCGATATTCTATAACGTGCCGCGAAGTGTGGCGATCAGCGTGTCAAAATCGGTTCACCAAACCTTGGAAGATTAATCAGCCGCCCTTCAGTGAGGCTATTTATTCGAGAAAGGCGAGATCAATGGATGTGCAGGAAACGTTTGATCGTCTTAAGGAAGCTTATTTCAGATATTACGACACTCCGTTTCGGCTTGCAGACGACCGCTTGCAAGAAGAGCGGCGGGCTCTGTTCGACCGAGATAACGGGGCGTACAGGAACCCACTAGTTGAACTCCGTCCCGAATACGCTACATTCGGCCGAACTCTCGAGGAGTCGGCTCGGAAAGCCGACGCACCCGACGAACTAGCTGAGTTCGCTATGAGGGGCTTGATTCCGCCCGGGTTGTCTCTTTACGCGCACCAGGAGCTCGCTCTGCGAGCAGGGTTGGAGGCTGGGCGCAACCTCGTTGTAACGGCGGGGACGGGCTCCGGAAAAACGGAGTCATTCATGCTTCCTATTGTTAGCTCACTGCTTGAGGAATCACGGAGATGGGGTGGTGCCCCGGCTAAGTCATCGGCCTGGTGGCGGGAGGGTGGACGCGAATTTGTTCCCCAGCGGCGAGGCGAATCTGGGAGACAAAAAGCGGTCAGAGCGCTAGTTCTCTACCCAATGAACGCTTTGGTTGACGATCAGCTGATGCGGATGAGGCGAGCGCTCGATAGTGACGATGTCCGGACCTGGCTAGACGAGAACCGCGCCGGCCATAGGTTCTTCTTCGGCCGTTACACCGGAGCTACTCCTGTTACCGGGTCTGCGGAAACATCGTCGGCGGTATCGCGACTAAGAAAAGTTCTACGCTCGACAGAGCGCCGCGCTCGTCGGGCTCACGAACTTGCGGAACTAACGGGGAATGATGACACGCGGTATTTCGTTCCTCGACTAGATGGTGCGGAAATGCGATCTAGGTGGGACATGATCGACTCGCCGCCGGATATCTTAGTGACGAACTACTCGATGCTCAACATCATGTTGCTACGCGATCGAGACAGTGAGTTTTTCGAATCTACCCGGCGATGGCTCGACGAGGATGAGAGAAATCGCTTCACGCTTGTTGTCGATGAGTTGCACATGTACCGCGGCACGGCGGGGAGTGAGGTCGCTTACTTGCTGAGAAACCTCAAGGAACGGCTCGGGCTTACAGGTCGGCCGGAACAGCTACGCATTCTGGCGGCTTCCGCGTCGATAGATCCCGACCGGGACCGTGACTACCTTGAAGAGTTCTTCGCCGTAGACGCGGACAGCTTCGAGTTTGTTCCGGGTTCGGTGTTAATGCCGAGCAGCGGTCCTTCAGTTTCGCGGGAGCTCGCCGAACGACTCAAGGCGATGCCCGACGATATCGAGCTGGCGAGGCTCGCAAGGGCCGAGGGTGTCATGGACACGCTTCGGCTTGCCTTCCGGGATTCTGATAAGAGCGAAACAGGTAAGACTATCGCTCGGCCAATCACCGAAGTGGCGTCGCGTGTGTTCCCCGCCTGTGACGCGGCGGACGCAGAAGAGGTTCTGAGGCGCTTGCTCACTGGGATTGCGTCTGAGGCGAATCCGTCCGATCCAAAGATGAGAGGGCATTACTTCTTCCGTAACATACCCGGAGTGTGGGCGTGCTGTAACCCGGAGTGCACTGCTGTCGATTACGCGGATAGTAAGCGGTCTGTCGGAAAGTTGTATGCCGACCCCGTGACTCGTTGTGAATGCGGTTCGCGAGTCCTAGAGCTCTTATATTGCCAGAGCTGTGGCGATGTAATGCTTGGTGGTTTCACACCGGAAGGGGAGGCCCAGAGCAACCGACTGAACACTCTGCTGTTAGCTGACGTTCCTGAGTTGGCAAAGTTGCCAGACCAAGTTCGTTTGGAAAGGACGGCAGAAAACTACGTTGTCTACTGGCCGAATCCGACCCGGAGTCTGGACTCGATTGAACGACCCAAGTGGACCCGCGACAAATCAGCGGTTGAGTACTCGTTCCGTCGCAGCAGGCTTTCGTCGTCGACGGGTAGAATCGAAAACACTGGTACCCGCCAGACTGCAACCGGGTGGACTTTCCATGCAAGGGTTCGGCCCGCTGCCCGCGCGCGTCGAGGGCCGTGGACAGTAAGTCCATTTCCTACTCAATGCCCGTCGTGCGGGGACGACTGGGAAGTTCTTTGGGGTAGAGATGGAAATCGGCTCGCTCCGACGGATCCGCTCGCCCAACGATCTCCAATTCGAGGTATGCGGACCGGTTTTGAGAAAATCAATCAGGTTCTAACGTCCGAATTGGCCTCGTCGCTTCCTGAGGATCAGCGCAAGTTGATTCTCTTCACCGATAGTCGACAAGATGCCGCTAAAATGGCGGCCGGCCTCGACCTGCGGCATTATCAAGATCTACTGCGCTTGCTGATCCATCGCGAGCTATCCGGGTATGAGACCGTTGGGTCCGATCTTGAGCTCGCAAGGTTGCACTATGCGGAAAACATCAAGTCTGCTTCCTCGTGGGCAGCAGTCGAACGATTGGAAGAGCGGGGAGACCCCGCCTACGAAAATCTAGTGAAGATTTGGGAAGGCCGCCCGGGGGCAGACCCGCAAAGCGAGCCCTCTATCGCTGCCCGGATCCTGCGCGGCCCTACTCTGTCGGATTACGCAGGAGCTATCGCCGATCGACTGCTTGCGATGGGTGTCAATCCTGGGGGTCCCCATGCGAGTCTCAAATCGACTTCCGACGCTCGAAGCTGGTCTAGCCTATTTCGATGGGACGTTAACCCGCCGGCGCAGCGGTCTCGTCCTACCGTGTCGCAACAAGCGCTCCTTGATAGGCTCGGTGAATCCCTTCTTGAGGAAATTCTGGACGGACTGTTTTCCGGTGCGGGCAGGGATTTCGAGTCGCTTGGTTTGGGTTGGATCTCGCTGTCCACTGATAACGAACCACTTGAGGTTCCCCAGAACAGTAAGACGGCTTTTGCTAGGTCGAGTTTACGAGTTCTCGCAGGTCTCCGTCGATTTGACCATATGCGCTCCCCTCGTGAGGATCCGCCCCGGCAACTTCGGAATCTGTGGCGTGCGATTGAACGTGACGGTGGACCGAGCGAGCATGAGCTAAGAGAGATCTTCGAGGATCAATGCGGTGGAGCCGTCCGGGACTTTCTAATAGATCCTGATCGAGTAGTTCTACGGGGTGCGTCTGCGCGAGGTTGGCGATGCGAGTCTTGTAGCCGAATCCACCTTAGTTATGGGTGTGGGTACTGCACCTATTGCAGTAGGCGCATCCCAGCTGATCAAGTCGATGTAAATTCGGAGCTGGATTACTACGGGTGGAAAGCTACTAGGAAGTCGGGGCAATTCCGGTTTAATTGCGCGGAGCTTACGGGCCAAACCGATCGAATTGACGCCCAGGCCCGGCAGGCGAGATTCCAAGGCGTATTTTTAGGGACAGGTGACGACGAAGAGGTTGATCGCGCTGATGGGATAGATTTACTGAGCGTGACGACCACGATGGAGGCGGGGGTCGACATAGGCGCTCTGAGTGCGGTGGTCCTGGGTAATATGCCGCCGACTCGGTTTAACTATCAGCAGCGCGTTGGCCGCGCGGGACGGCGTGGTAATCCGGTCGCTATCGCTCTCACCGTCTGCAGGGGGAGGAGTCACGATGAGTACTACTTCGATCAGCCCGGTAAAATAACCAACGATCCAACTCCCGAGCCGTACCTCGCGATGGGCCGCGAGGAGATCGTGGGGCGCACTTTGCGCTCTATGGTTTTGAGGCGAGCGATGTCTGATATCTCGATGCAGCTCGACGCAGAGTCGTTCAGTCCAACGGTTAACGTTCACGGGGCCTTCGGCCTGGTGGCGCAGTGGCCATCAATTCGAGCGGAACTTGGAATTTGGTTGAGAGAAAACCAGGTGGACATAGAGGCGTTTGTCGAGGCGCTGACTGATAAGACACAGCTAGCTGCTAATCGCTCGAGGATAGCCTCCGCGGTAGTCGACGGGCTACTGCCACTCATTGACAAAGCCACCGCGGACGGGAGCCACGGACATGACGACCTGAGCCAGAGGCTCGCCGAGCACGGTGTCTTGCCGATGTTTGGTTTCCCAACGAGCGTTCGTCATCTATACCTCGAACGACCGACCAAGTCGTACCCGTGGCCGCCCGCGGACGTCATCGATCGTGATCTGACGATGGCTGTGGGGCAGTTTGCGCCAATGAGTGAGTTAGTCCGCGACGGCCGCGTCCACACGGCGGTGGGGGTGGCGGCGTTCGAGCCGACGGCTGGAGGTAGACCACAACGCGTTGAAGATGATGCGCTGGGGATCGAGCGTGCCGTCGCGTTGTGCAAGTCATGCTCGTTCTTGGCGGACAACCTGGTCAGCGGCGAGGATGGCTGTCCGAATTGCGGCAACCTCGAAGCGTTTTCGTCGATCCCTCTGAGGGAGCCCCTTGGCTTCCGCGGTGACGCTTCACGAGATTTCGATGGGAATTTCGCATGGTTCCCCCGCGGCGTATCTTCACGAGCTTTGGCGGATTTCGGAGAACTGAAGAACGCTAATTTTGGTTTCACTAGAACGTTCAGTGGTCCCGGTCGGCGGTTCGTCATTAATGATAATGCAGGAAAGCTATTCGCCTTTAAGGAGGCGACTCCTGGCTGGTCTGACTGGGGTGGGTACGTCGCCGTTGACGCGCTAGAGAAGAATCTCGTGCCGAAGGGCGCCGCGCGAGGCGAGCCGTTTGATGTGGCTCTCGGAGCGGTCCAGCCGACCGACTTTCTCTTCGTCGGTCCTGAGTCGGGGGTCGTACCAGAGGCCGGTCTTCGGCTTGACCTGACTGTCGGGTTCCAGCCGAACGGTGCTCCAGATCCTGTTGATGGTAGGCGGGCTGCTTGGTTTTCGCTTGCGTATCTCCTTCGAAAGATGGCTGCGGCGTTTCTGGATGTGGAGCCGCCTGAATTGGTGGCTGGCATCTACGCCGGTACAGACGCTCAACGGCGCCCGGTGCCGTACGCGTTCATTGCGGACGCACTTGAGAACGGCGCTGGTTTTGCGACTCATTTGGGTAGTGAGAGCGTATTTCCGGCCTTCTTGTCGGAGGTCGAAGTATTCCTGAATCGTCTTGAGAGAGACGATCACGCTCCTCTTTGCTCGTCTTCTTGTTATAAGTGCCTACGGGATTATGGCAACATGTCCTTCCATGCGCTTCTTGATTGGCGACTTGCAAGGGATCTACTCGGAGTTTTGCGGCGCGGTGCACTGAGCGTGGACGAGCGCCGTTTGCATGCCGCCGTGAAGGTTTGGGCCGATGGTTACGACGGGGAAGTAATAGAATCATCTCCGGGCGTGGCGCGGTTTAGTCACCCCCGCTTGGGAGAGCACATTCTTTTGGTGCGACATTCTCTCGAGGCGGCAGACCGCGATTTGACCTGCGAAAGAGTGAGTTCGGTTCTTGCCAACCTGGGGGTGGACTCGAAGGACGAACGACTGGTGATGATCGATCACGTGAGCCTCGACCGTGACCCCGGAAGAGTGTTCAAGCTGTGTGACGATCGCGCGATCGGCTGAGATTCCGGGAGGCGGGCCCGTTTCCGCAAGTGCGGAAACGGGCCCGATCGTCCATGGGAATGTCGTGTAGGAGTGAGCAGCACAGGCGTGCCGGGGGATCAGATCGCTGACATATTGAGTATTTGGAGGTTTGGGGGCCACCGGATATTGCGTTTGGGGGCCAGCAGTATTGCCGTTGGGGGCCGGTGATCG
>NZ_JAALEB010000120.1:0-3831 GCF_014145165.1 Dietzia sp. Cai40
GCCCGGCCTCGGCGCCCCGGCCGCGGCCGAGCTGGTGCGCGCGGCGGGCGGACGGGTGCGGGCCAAGTACGGATGGACCGACGTGTCACGGTTCGCCGCCCTGGGCGTCCCGGCCGTCAATCTGGGTCCGGGCGACCCCGGCCTGGCGCACACACGGGACGAGCACTGCCCGGCCACCCAGATCACCGAGGTGGCCGAGGTGCTCCGCGCCTACCTCACCACCTCCGGCTGACCCCGACCCGACACGACCCGCGCCCGACACGGCCCGGACCTGATACGACCCCGGACCCCGCGAGCCCGGACATCACGAGCCCGGACCCCACCCCAGTAGGAGACCACCCCTGATGGCACCGAACGATTCAGTACACCTGCGCGGCCCGCTCCTCCTGCGACGGGACAAGGGCGGCGATCGCACGACCACCGACCAACGGCTGTTGGACACCAACCAGGACACCGACTGGTTGCACACCGACCCGTGGCGGGTCCTGCGCATCCAGAGCGAGTTCGTCAACGGGTTCGGCGCGCTCGCGGAGCTGCCCGACGCGGTGAGCGTATTCGGGTCCGCGCGGACCCGCCCGGGTGATCCCGCCTACGAACAGGCGGTGGAGCTGGGGCGGGCGCTCGCGGAGGCGGGTTACGCGGTGGTCACGGGCGGCGGACCGGGTCAGATGGAGGCGGCCAACAAGGGCGCGTGGGAGGCGGACGGTGAGTCCGTGGGCCTGGGGATCGAGCTGCCCATGGAACAGGGGATCAACCGCTGGGTGGACCTGGGGCTGCACTTCCGCTACTTCTTCGTCCGCAAGACGATGTTCGTCAAATACACGCAGGCGTTCGTCTGTACCCCGGGCGGCTTCGGCACCCTGGACGAGTTCTTCGAGGCCATCACCCTGGTCCAGACCGACAAGATCACCCGGTTCCCGATCGTCCTGCTGGGAGTGGATTTCTGGACCCCACTGGTGGACTGGATCCGGGGAACCCTGGTCGAGCAGGGGATGATCTCGGCGTCCGACCTCGACCTGTTCCTGGTCACCGACTCCGTGGCCGAGACGGTGGAGTACATCCGCGAGGCGCACCACCGGGCCGCGCTGACCGCCGAACAGCGTGAAGACCTGTACGGCGAGGAACACCGGGGGGTCGAGCGTTGATGGCACCGGTTCCCGGCCGTCGGGTCTGCATCTACTGCGCCTCCTCGACCCACGACCCCGGGCTGCTGCAGATCGCCACCGAGGTCGGCAACGGGATCGCCCGTCGTGGATGGTCTCTGGTCTCCGGTGGCGGCAACGTGTCCATGATGGGCGCGGTCGCCGAGGCGGCGCGGGACGGCGGAGCCCGGACCGTCGGCGTCATCCCCGAGGGGCTGCGGGTGCGTGAGGTGGCCGACACCGCTGCGGACGAGCTGGTGGTGGTCACCACGATGAGGGAACGCAAACGCGAGATGGAGGAGCGCTCGGACGCGTTCCTCACCCTGCCCGGGGGGATCGGCACGATGGAGGAGATGTTCGAGGTGTGGACGTCCGCCTCGCTCGGGTTCCATCACAAGCCGGTCGTGCTCTACGACCCGATCGGCTTCTACCGACCGCTGTTGGACTGGGTCGGCGGGCTCGTCGAGTCCGGGCTGGTCAAGCCGCAGGCGTTCGACAGCCTCGTGGTGTGTGACGACCTGGAGGCGGCGCTCGACGCCTGCGGAGGCCGGCGGTGACGCCACCGGGCGCGACGCCGCCTCCCACGCTCTGCGGGCGCCCCGTCCCGGTGGACCGACCTCTGGTGATGGCGATCGTCAACCGCACGCCGGACTCCTTCTACGACCGTGGAGCGTGCTTCACCGACGTGGCGGCGATGCACCGGGTCGACCGGTGCGTGGAGGACGGCGCGGACATCCTCGACATCGGTGGGGTCAAGGCCGGTCCCGGCGAGCTGGTGGACGCCCGGGAGGAGCTCCGGCGGGTGGTGCCCTTCATCGAGGCGGTCCGGGACAGACACCCGGGCGTGGTCATCTCCGTGGACACCTGGCGCGGCTCGGTCGCCCGCAGCGCCCTGTCCGCCGGCGCCGATCTGGTCAACGACACCTGGGCGGGGCACGATCCCGAGGTGCTGACCGCCGCCGGCGAGGCGGGGGCGGGGTTCGTGTGCTCCCACACCGGGGGTGCGGTCCCGCGCACCCGGCCCTTCCGGGTGGGATACCCCGACGTCGTCCTCGACGTGGTCTCGGAACTGTCCGCTGCCGCCGAACGGGCCCTCGCCGCCGGGGTCCCCGAGGACGGGATACTGGTCGACCCCACCCACGACTTCGGCAAGAACACCTTCCACGGTCTCGAGCTCCTGCGGCGGATGGACGAGATCGTGGCCCTCGGTCATCCCGTCCTGATGGCGCTGAGCAACAAGGACTTCATCGGCGAGACCCTGGACGCGGGAATCGACGACCGCGCCGAGGGCACCCTGGCGGCGACCTCCGTCGCGGCGATGATGGGCGCCCGCGTGTTCCGCACCCACGACGTGCGTGCGACGCGCCGCTCGGTGGAGATGGTGGCCTCCATCTTGGGAACCCGCCCACCTGCGCGAACGGTCCGCGGGCTCGCCTGACTCGGGCGGGTCCACCGCCGCGAGGCGTGTGCCAGACTGGAGGCCCGGCCCGGACCAGAGAGAGGCTCCCGCGCATGCTCACCATCGTCATCTATGTGGTGGTCACCCTGATCGTGGCGGCGGCGCTCTACGCCCTGTCGATCGTGGTCTTCGGCCGTTCGGAACCGCTGCCGGCGGTGGCGCGGGGACACACGGTCACGATGCTGCCCGAAGGGCCGCTCACCGGCGACGATCTGCGATCGGTCCGATTCGGGATGTCCGCGCGGGGGTACACGATGTCGGAGGTCGACTGGGCGCTCGAGGAGGCGGCGACGGAGATCGACAGGCTCCGCGCGCGACTCGCCGGGGAGGGAAACGTCGGGGAGTCCTCCGACGGGGCGGACCCAGAACGCGCTCCCGCGTCCGGGCACGGTGTGACGCGCTAGAATCGGCAACATCCACTCAGCGATACCGCACGTGGGCCCGGCCGTCCTCACAGGACGCGGCCCACTGCCAAGGACGAAGGGAATCGACCCGATGGCGGCTATGAAGCCCAGGACCGGTGACGGACCGATGGAAGCGGCCAAGGAGGGCCGCGGGATCGTCATGCGCGTCCCTCTCGAGGGTGGCGGACGCCTCGTCGTGGAGTTGACCCCCGACGAGGCGAAGTCGCTCGGCGCGGAGTTGACCCAGGCCATCTCCTGATCGTCCCCTGCGCTGGCGAATCGACGCACCCGGCCCACGCGGCGGGTGCGTCGATTCGGTTCCACGGAAGGTTCTCCCGATGTCCGAGGTCCCCTCGCGTCCACTCCCCACCGTTCGCGTAGCTCGCGGATCGGACCCCGCCACCGGATGGTCGCTGGTCACCCGGGCCCCGGAGGAGGGCCGACCCCTCCGCGGCCGCGCCGTGGAGGCGCGGACGAGCGCGGTCGACGGCCGGCCGGTGGTGGAGGTCGAGATCGACGCGACGGCTCCCCGTCCCGGATGGTCGGGAGCGGTGGACGTCGGCATCGGGTACCGCCGGGCGGGTGCGGCCGTGGCCAGACACCTGCGGGATGCGCGGCGGACCGATGAGGTCGGGGTGTCCGTTCCCGGAACCGTCCCTCCCGACCGGGTCGGCGATCTGGTCCTCGGATACCTGTTGGGTGCGCGCGGTCAGGACGTGTTCGCCGCCGACCCGGCGCCGGTGGCGCCGGACCTGGTGGTGCGGGTCTCGCCGGGATCAGGGGAGGACGACGACGAGGTGGTCGTCCGCGCCGCGGTCGCCGCGGC
>NZ_JAALEB010000121.1:0-2513 GCF_014145165.1 Dietzia sp. Cai40
CGGGCCCGCCGGAGGCGTCCCCGGCGTCATCGACCGGGCCGCCGACCCGGATGTCGACACTGCGGACCGCGTACCCGTCGATCGCGGACTGGTCGAACGAGGGCAACGGGCGCTCGGCCACCACCTCCTCGGCACACAGCAGGCCCTGCGCCTCCGAGATCGACACGCGTACCGGTCTCGGGGCGACCGCGGCCGCCGTCACCAGTGCGAGCTGTTCCTCGACGGAGCGCACCAGGTGTCCCCTTCCCGTACGAAAGTCGCTGACCGTGCAGCGGTGTCACGCCACAGCGGGCGGGCCGACCACCGGGTCCCTGTGGGAGAGGGTAGCGCCCGGTCGGCACCATTCCGCGGCGACGGCGCCGTCAGCGGCCGAGCCGGCCCTCCAGCCACTCCCGGAGCTCGTCGGCGTAGGCCGGGTTGTCCAGGGCGAAGTCCACGCAGGCCTTGATGTACCCGCCGGGATTGCCGAGATCGTGCCTGGTGCCGTCGTGGACCACCACGTGGACCGGGTGCCCCTCGTTGATCAGCAGGTCGATAGCGTCGGTGAGCTGCAGTTCCCCGCCGGCGCCCGGCTCGATGCGCCGGAGCGCGTCGAAGATCGCGCGGTCGAGCACGTACCGCCCGGCCGCCGCGAGGTTGGACGGCGCGTCCTCGGCGGCCGGCTTCTCGACCATGCCGAGCACCCGCTTGACGGCCGGATCATCCGTGTCGGAGACCTCGAACACCCCGTAGGAGGAGACGTCCTCCGGGCTGACCTCGAACGCGCACAGGACACTGCCGCCACGTTCCGCGCGGACCCGTGACATCCGGCCCAGGATCCCGAACGGCAGGACCAGGTCGTCCGGCAAGAGCACGGCGACGGCCTCCTCCTCGTCACCGAGCACCGGCTCCACCTGCGCGACCGCGTGCCCCAGACCCAACGGCTCGTCCTGGCGCACGTCCACCACCTCGATGAGCCCGGGGGCGCGCTGGACCTTGTGCAGCAGGACGTCCTTGCCCCGGTCCGACAGCGTGTCCTCGAGGACCAGGTCCTCGGAGAAGTGCGCCATCACGCCGACCTTGCGCTCGGAGGTCACGATCGCGAGCCGACCCGCTCCCGCCTCGGTCGCCTCCTCGGCGATGAGTTCGATCCCCGGGGTGTCCACCACGGGGAGCAACTCCTTGGGGACCGTCTTGGTGGCGGGCAGGAACCGGGTCCCGAGGCCGGCGGCCGGGACGACCGCGGTCCGGAACTGCGAGTCGGGCGAGGCGTGGGACGTCATGGCGTACACCATAGACGGCGGACCGGGCCGCTACGTCCGGACCACTGACGGCACACTGGGGTGATGGATCAGGACAAGTCCGCGGTACGTCGTGCGGTGCGTGTGCGCCGCGCGGCGGTCCCCGCGTCCGTGCGCGCCGAGCGTGACCGGGCGATCCGCGAGCACCTGGCCTCCGTGGTGACGGAGGGGATGGTGGTCTGCGCGTTCGTTCCCGACGACGACGAGGCCGGCGGACCGGATCTGCCGGAGGCGCTCGCGCTGGCGGGGGCGCAGGTGCTCCTGCCGGTCTCCCCCACTGTGGGGCCGCTCGGCTGGGCGGCGTACGCCGGGCCGGCGGACCTGTGTCCGGGCCGGTTCGGCATCCCCGTTCCGTCCGCGGCGCCGGAGGGACCGGACCGGATCGCCGAGGCCGATCTCGTGTTCGTGCCCTCGGTGGCCGTCGACCGCACCGGCACCAGGCTCGGCCGAGGGGGCGGCTACTACGACCGCACGCTCGCGCTCGCCCGGCCGGACACCCGGTTGCTGGCGGTCCTGGATCCGGAGGACGTGCTCGACCATGTCCCGTCCGAGCCGCACGACCGACCCGTGACCGGGGTCGTCACCCCTGACGGAGTCCTCGACTTTTAGCACCTGGCACTCGGGAGGGTAGAGTGCCAGTCGATATCCGACTCTGCCCCGGAGGCCAGATGCCCACCTATTCGTACCGGTGCCGCGACTGCGACGTCGCCTTCGACATCCAGCAGTCCTTCACCGAGGACTCGCTCACTGTCTGCCCGAAGTGCGACGGTGGGCTGCGGAAGTTGTTCAACACCGTCGGCGTGGTCTTCAAGGGTTCAGGCTTCTACCGCACGGACAGCCGCGCCGCCGGGTCGGGGTCCACGACCGGGGGCGGCTCAGGAAAGTCGTCTTCCGGCACGTCCGGCTCCGGTTCATCGGGTTCCGGCTCGTCCGGTTCGGGCTCGTCGGCGGGGGCGACGTCCGGCTCGAGCGCCGGTTCGTCGGCGGGCTCGGCCTCGTCGTCGAGCTCGGGTTCGTCGAGCTCCGCGTCCGGCTCGTCGTCGTAGCGGGTATCCGTCCCGCCCTCTCCACAGGGCCCCGCTCCTCCACAGGTTCCCGTCCGGCCCCCGGCACGCGGCCCGGCGCGCTCCCGTCGTCCCGATACGGTCTCTCCCACACCGCGCTCACCGGCAGCGTGCCGACCGACGGGGGACCCAGTTGCGCCGAATCCTCACGTCTCCGACGGCCCCGCGG
>NZ_JAALEB010000122.1:0-6961 GCF_014145165.1 Dietzia sp. Cai40
CATCAACTCCGCTGTCCGAAATCAACGCGGCAGGTCAGGACCTGAGTGAGGTCACGCGCGGATAGGTCCGCCTCGCCATAGGGGCGCACGGGGTCCGGAGAGAGCGATGGATGACGACCGTGCGTCTCGGGGGCCGTTCCCGGGTAAGTGTGCATCGCTCTTACCCGCTCTGGGTCACGGGCCGACCTCCCTTGTGCGCCGCCAAGCGTTGTTGGGTCTTATTCGGCTGCGTAAGCGATGCTCTCGCCCGCCAGCAATGCATCGCCTTGAGGCCGCACACTTGGACGCTTCAATAGTATCTATTTCGGGCATTATTGAAGCGGCAGCACTCGTTGGGAACTGCAAAAGTAGCCCTATGTGTAATAATTGCAGTATGAAACTGGGGGAAGCGACGGAGGCCGTCTTGGATCTTGCGGCCCAGCAGTGGGGCCTGTTCACTGCCGCCCAGGCCCGAGAGCTGGGTGTTAGTGCCGTCCTCCTGAGTCGCCTCGTGGACCGTGGAGTACTGCTGCGGGTGCGTCACGGGGTCTACGCGAGCGCCTCAACCCCAGTGACGACCGTGCTCGAGGTTCGGGCGCAATGGCTGGCCTTGAAACCGCATGCCCTGGCCGCTGAGCGCAGATACAACGACGACCAGTACGCGGTCGTCTCCCACGAAACCGCCGCGCAGCTGCATGGAATTGGCGATCTGCCCAGCGAGGCGATCATTTTCACCACGCCCGGCCGACGACAGACACGCCAGCGCGGTGTTCGGTTCGTCACCGCAGCGCTGTCCCCGGGGGAAGTCATCGACATGGATGGATTGCCGATCACCACCGTGGAAAGAACTGTGTTTGACCTGGCCCGTGCCGGGCATGAACCGGGACACCTCATCGATATGCTCGCCGATGCGCTGTCCAGGGGTCTAACCACCACAGATGACCTGGCAGAGGCTCTCGCGCCGGTAGCTGAGAACTTCGGAACTATCCGCAACACCGCGCCAGCAATGCGCGCTCGTCTGGAGGAACTCTTCCCGAGCCACCGCGCTGGCGATGACCACCTCGCCCGCATGATGCAGCAGGCGATAGCGCCGATCCAGGAACAGCTCCGCGAGATCGCCGCCAGAACTGCCCCGAACCTTAAGCTACCTGCGTCGGCAGCATTAGACTCGTCGGCGATGCTCTCCCCAGCGCTCCGAGAGAAGCTGGAAACCCAAGCCAGCACTACCGTGCAGGCCTTCGGGGACGCGCTAGCCGCTACCGGTGGTGGTTATGGCAGCAGCGTTGGTGGTGGCGCTAACTGGCTTCGTCAAGAGCGAAGCAAGACCAGTGACACCGAGGACGACGACCAGGCCGGCCGGGACGATGCCTGAACCCAGACCGCGGGCCACTCATGGCCAGATCACCGCCGGGCTACGCCAGTTCGCTAAGCAGCAGAAGTTGACCCCGAACGCCGTCTACAGCAGGTTTTTCCGCGAAGTGTTCCTCGCAGAACTGATGGCCACCGACCCGGTGTGGGTCCTTAAGGGCGGCACCAATCTCTACTGCCTCATCCCCGGGGCTCGCCACACCCAAGACTTGGACCTGTACCGGCAAGCCTCCCCCACAGGCCATCGCGCAGCCGCCGACAGTCTGATCGCAGCCATGGACCAGACCACAATAGGCCCGTACACCTTCTATGTGCGCAACCCACGGAGGGAGACGGCCAGCGGAACCGTCGAGAACATCCAACTGACCGTCATCGTCCGATTCGGCACTACCGAGTTCTCCCGGTTCAACATCGACGTCTCCGGAGACCTTGAGGCGCCCACCGTCACCGAACCACTGGCGGTCACCCGCGCCGACCCACTCGAGGTCCCGTTCGCTCGCCGGCACTTCACCGTGCTGTCCTACCCGATAGAAAACCAGCTCGCCGATAAAACCTGCGCCATGTACGAGATCCACGGCACCCGTAGCTCCACCCGGTACCGAGATCTCTACGACATCGCCTTAATCGCCCTCGAACTCGAAGTGGACGCAGGAAAACTGCGCACCGCACTAGGCCAACAGTCCCGCATCCGCACCCTGGCTCTCCCTCCCCGCCTCATCCTTCCCAGTGACGAGTGGCCGGCCGGATACCAGAAATTCGTGGGCACCCTCCATCGACCCCGCCCAGAACTGCGTGCTGTCGACAGCGCGCTGACCACGGCCGAAGCGCTGCTGAACTCTGTCCTCTCCCCCGACAACCCGATCACCGCCGGCTGCTGGTCCCCTGAACGGCGCAAGTGGCAACCACGACCTGTCCCCCCGGCATGAATAAGGAAACCCCCGCCCACACATTGCCCGGGTCAGGCCGGCAGGGCATCCTCTCGAACCGACGGCGGGGCGAACCGATATCCAGACGTTATTACAAGTAAACGATGCCGAGTTCACGATTTCGCACACCAGACCATCGCCAAGAAGCTTGCGCGCCCGTGGGGCTGAGGCACTGCGCGGTGTGCGGTCCTGACGGACGGCGGCGCCCACTGCTGGGGACTGAACCACTACGGGCAACTGGGCGACGGTTCCGCCGGTGACAGCGCGATACCCGTGACGGTGGACGGGCTATCCGACGTGGTCGCGATGAGCGTGGGAAGTATGCATTCCTGCACATCCCTCCGCGACGGTTCGGCACGGTGTTGGGGGAAACTTCCTCGGCTACCTGGGCGTGGACCCGCACCCTTTCGGCCACCGACCTCGGCCACTGACTCTGGTGACAGCGCTGTGCCCGTCTCCGCGTCGTCTCAGCAAACCCTCCTAGGCTTCGACCCGCGGTGTCACGCGGGTGACGACGACGCGGGTTCGACAGGCGGCCTGACGTGGTTCGCGGTGGAGGTGGGTGGCGGTGCAGCAGCTACTCGGTGTGTCTCTTCTGGAGACGCCGGTGCTGGCGACCCTGTGGGTGCTCGTGGTGGTCGGGTTCGCGGGCCTGTCGCTCGCCGGCTCCACGGGAGGGAAGAGTGACTCCCGGGATCGACGCCGCTGGTGGCTACGGATGCTGCCCGCGTGCACGGTCGCCGCCGTGCTGGTGACCGTGGCCGGCGGGGTCCTGGTCGAAGGGGTGTTCAGACCCTTCCCGGATGCGATCCCGCGGACGGTGTACGTGTGGATCGCCGTGTCCCTGCTCGCGGTGATGCTCGCGGTCACCTGCTTGGCCGGCGGAAGTACCTCCCGGCGCCCGTGGCGCGTGGGCGGAGTGGTGCTCGCAACGGTTGCCGTGCTCCTCGGCGCCGGCGGTCACGTCAACCGTGTGTACGCCGAGTTCCCCACCGTCGGCACCCTGATAGGAGTGCCGGAACACCGGACCGTCCCCCTTGCCGACGTCCTCGGGTCCGCCCCGACGACCGTCGGCGACGATCTCCCGCCCGGGACCGCCGTGGAGGAGGTGTGGACGCCGCCCGAGAACATGCCGACGAGCGGGGCGATCACCGAGGCGACGATCCCCGGGACCGCGTCGGGTTTCACGGCGCGGCCCGCCCAGATCTATCTGCCGCCGGCATACTTCGCGCAGCCTCGCCCACTGCTCCCGGTCCTCGTCCTGCTCGCCGGTCAGCCCGGCGCCCCCGAAGACTGGGTGGTCTCCGGGAGATTGCCGGTGATCGCGGACGCGTTCGCGGACCGGCATGCCGGGCTCGCCCCGGTCGTGGTGGTGGCCGACCCGATCGGGGAGTCGCTCGGGAACACGCTGTGCGTCGATTCGCCCCGGGGCGATGCCCGGACCTACCTGTCCGTCGACGTCCCGGCGTGGATCCACGAGAACCTGCAGGTCGCCTCGGGGCCGATGTCGATGGCGATCGGGGGGCTGTCCTTCGGCGGGACGTGCGCGCTCCAGATGGCCCTGTCCGACCCGGACGTCTTCCCGACCTTCCTCGACATGTCGGGGCAGGGAGAACCGACGATCGGCACGCGATCCGCCACCGTCGAACAGTTCTTCGGCGGAGACGAGGCGGCATTCCGCCAGAACAACCCCGCCGACCTGCTCGCGAGCCGGCACTTCCCCGGCCTGGCCGGCGCGTTCGTCTACGGATCCACCGACACCGAGTACGGCCCGGCGGCGAAGGACCTCTATGCAGCCGCGCTGTCCGCAGGGGTCGACGCCCACCTCACCGAGTTGCCCGGGGGGCACAGTTACGCCGTGTGGTCCGCAGGCCTCGAGCGCGAACTTCCCTGGCTCGCCCAGAGGACTGGGCTCATCCGATGAGGCCGACGATCTCCACCGTGCGCCGATACGCGGCCCGGGCATGGTCGACCTCCCCGGTCACCATCGCACTGCTCGCCCTGATGTGGGTGGTGGCCGCAGTGACCGGCACAGCGCTCCACGGTCCGGATCCCGAGTGGTTCGACAGGGTCGCAGCGGGGTCGGTGTCCCTGGGCCACGGATTCGTCTGGACCCCGATCACGTCCGGCCTGGTCGTCTCCGGCCTCGCCGATCTCCTTGTCTCCACCCTGTTGCTTCTGGCGGTGGGCCCGGTCGCCGAGCGCCTGCTGGGCGGGACCCGCCTCCTCGTCACCGCCCTCGCCGCTCAACTCGGAGGGGTTCTCGGCGGGATCGGTCGCGACCTGTTGGTCGGCATTCTGACCAACGGGGACAGGGGGGCGCCGGTGGCCCCAGCGCACTCGTGGGTCGATCCGCTGCCGTGGATCCTCGGGATCCTGCTGGCGGCGACGAGCCGGATGCCGACCCTGTGGCGACGCCGGATCCGCGCCGTCGTCCTGACTGTTCTCGTCACTCTCCTCTTGTTCGCCGGGCATCCCCAGGATGCGGTCCGGTTGTCCGGGGCACTCGCGGGACTTGCCGTCGGTGCCCTGCAGGCGACGGAGCGCCACCGCACCCCGCTGCTCGGCGGATCGGTCCGGGAGACCCGAACCCTCGTGGCCCTGGTCGTGGCGGCGACCGTCCTGGGCCCCCTCCTGGTCTCGCTCACCTCAGGCGCGGTCGGGCCCCTGGCGCCCCTGAGTCAGCTCGTACGCGAGGTGCCCTACACCCCGGCACAGGTGGCCGAGCTGTGCGAGGCCGCCCCGGGCGGGATCGACTGCTGGAACGCCAGACAACTTCTCCGCCTGACCGGGGTCGGTCCCCTCGCTCTCACCCTCATGCCGTCCGTTCTCATCCTCGTCCTGGCCGACGGACTCCGACGCGGCCGGCGCGCGGCACGCTGGTGGGCGCTGGCCGCGTACGGCACTCAGCTCGCTGCCTCAGTCGCTCTGCTCGTCACCGGACCCATCAACGGCGGCCACGGACGACGCCAACTGATCTTCGGGGCGGCCCCGCACGCGCTCACGGTCTGGGTGGTGTCGCCGCTGGTGGTGGTGACCGCGGTCCTGCTCACCCTGCTGGCCACCGGACGGTTCTTCCGCGTGCGGGCGAGCAGTCGCGCGTTCAGACAGTCGGCCCTGTCGATCACTGCGGTGGTGCTCGGCGGGCTCGTCGCCTTTGTCAGCCTCGGTGCGGTGGTCACGGAGGGCGTCGCGGCGTCCGGTCTCTCCGACCCGTCGATCGCCGAGCTCGCCCGCGACTATCCGGCTCGCCTGATTCCTCCTGCGTACCTGGGCCTGTTCGGGCCGACCCTACTCCCCGTCTCCGACGCGGCGACGGCGTTGTTCGAGTGGATCGGCGTCGCCGTCTGGGCCTGCGTCATCGTCGTCCTGTGGCGCCTTCTGCGGGCGCGGCGCATCGACGAGGACCCCGCGGCCCACGAGCGGTTACGGCAGTTGCTGCACACACCGGGCGGGTCCTCTCTGTCGTGGATGACGACCTGGGACGGCAACGAGTACTGGTTCACCGACCAGCACCCGCCGGGTCGCCGGTCCGCGGTGGCCTTCCGGGTGGTCGGCCGGGTCGCGCTGACCACCGGAGGCCCGGTGGGGCCGCCGGATCAGTCCGGCGCCGCGGCGCTGGAGTTCGCCGAACATTGCGCTCTGCAGGGGCTGGATCCCTGCTTCTACTCCGTCGACGACGAGCTGGCGGCGGCGCTGAGGGCGGCGGGGTGGTCCTCGGTCCAGGTGGCCGAAGAGACCGTGATCCCCCTGCCCGACCTGGCGTTCACCGGCAAACGGTTCCAGGATGTCCGCACCGCCCTGAACCGGGCGCGCAAGGAACAGGTGACGGCCACGTGGACGACCTTCGCCGAGGCTCCCCTGACGCTGACTCAGCAGATCGTCGCCATCTCCGAGGAATGGGTGGCCGACAAGGGTCTGCCCGAGATGGGTTTCACCCTCGGTGGAATCGACGAGCTACGCGATCCCGAGGTGCGTTTGCTGCTGGCCGTCGACGGGGACGACGTCGTTCACGGCGTGACCTCGTGGCTCCCCGTCTACCGAGAGGGTGTGCTCGTGGGCCTCACGTTGGACTTCATGCGCCGCCGTACCGGCGGCTTCCGTCCGACGACCGAGTTCCTCATCGCCTCCGCCGCGCTCACGGGCAAGGAGGAGGGCTTGGAGTTCCTCAGCCTGTCCGGGGCACCGCTCGGGCACGGTCGACGTGAACCGAGCGGGGACGGCCCGCCCGCGCCCCGGGACGCGTCGTCGTTGACCGGTGTCCTGGACCGCGTGGGGGAGACGCTCGAACCCGTCTACGGGTTCCGCTCGCTCCTGGCGTTCAAGGCCAAGTTCCACCCGGAGTACCGCCCTCTACATCTGTGCTACCCGGATGCGGCGACGCTACCGGCGATCGGTGTCGCGGTGGGACGGGCCTACCTCCCGAAGGTGGGACTCGGCCAGGGAGCCCGCCTGGTGTCCACACTGAGGCTGGCTCACACCACAGCGGGATGACCCGCAGGGCTGCACCGGTGCCACGGCTCTACTGCGGATGCCGGAGAGCGGCCACCGCGTGGTCCTTCGAGGGGTCCTTCTACGAACCCACTCGACGAGGACCGGCGCCGACCATCGCCATCCGCAGCGATGATCGGCGTCGGCCGTAGAAGCAGGCTCTAGGAGACTGCTGAACAAGCTGTGATCTTGGCCGC
>NZ_JAALEB010000123.1:0-8982 GCF_014145165.1 Dietzia sp. Cai40
CCGCGGACCCCGACTCGGGCGCGTCCGAGGACGTCGACCCCGGGCCGGGAGGCGCGGGGCGCGGGGGAGAGGCCGGGGAGCAGGCGGCCCTCGCGCGGTGGCGGGAATTCCTGCACGAGGACCTGACCTCGTACGGCGATCAGCGGGACCGGCCCGACCTCGACACGACCAGCCGACTGTCCGTGCACCTGAAGTACGGGGAGATCCACCCGCGCACGATCCTGGCCGAGCTCGCCGATCACCCCGGCTCGGACTCCGAGGGCGCGCGTCGGTTCGTCACCGAGCTGGCGTGGCGCGAGTTCTACGCGGACGTCCTGTGGCACCGGCCCCGCTCCGCCTGGCGCGATCTCCGGGACACGCTGGAGGGGATGGACTACGACGAGGGCCCGGAGACCGCCGCGCTCGTCGAGGCGTGGCAACAGGGGCTGACCGGCTACCCGTTCGTGGACGCCGGGATGCGGCAGCTGCGGGCCGAGGGGTGGATGCACAACCGCGTCCGGATGGTCACCGCGAGCTTCCTGGTCAAGGACCTCCACGTGTGGTGGCCGTCCGGGGCCCGGTACTTCCTCGACCACCTGCGGGACGGCGACCTGGCCTCCAACAACCACGGGTGGCAGTGGGTGGCCGGGACCGGCACCGACGCCTCGCCGTACTTCCGGGTGTTCAACCCCGTCACCCAGGGGGTGAAGTTCGATCCGGACGGCGACTACGTGCGCCGGTGGATCCCCGAGCTCGCGCACCTGTCGGGCGCCGCCGCCCACGAACCGTGGCGAGCGGCGGACGGATACGACCACGGGTACCCCGAGCGCATCGTGGACCACGCCGAGGAGCGCCGCGAGACCCTCCGTCGCTACGACCGCGCCCGCGGCGACGGGAGCTGACGGGCCCGGCGGGTCACCTGCAGGGACCCGGCTCGGGGCCGGGCCGCCCGCGGAATCGATACCGTGAGGGCATGCGACGACTCCTGGTCCCGGTAGCGGCAGCGGCCCTCGTCCTGAGCGGGTGTACCGGCGGAACCGCCTCCGTCGACCCCGATGACCGGGCCGGTCAGGCGCCGTCCACCGCCGCCACCTCCGAGGACTTCCGCGTGACGGAGCACGGCGGGTTCGACGAGGGGTGGGCGATGACCTTCCTCCCCGGTTCCGGGCACCTGCTCATCTCACAACGCGGAGGTGAGCTCCTGCTGCGTGACCAGGCCACGGGAGACGTCGCCGAGGTCGCCGGCGTGCCGCCGGTCGACGGCGCCGGGCAGGGAGGTCTCCACGACGTCGCCGCGGGCGCCTCCCACGCCGAGGACGGCGCCGTCTACCTCAGCTGGGTGCGCGACCATCCCGAGGGCGCGCAGGGCGTGGTGGGCCGCGGCACGCTCGACGTGGACCGCGCCGAGCTGACGGACCTGGAGGTGATCTGGGAGCAGGACCCCGCCGCCGGCAACGGACACTTCGCGCTGCGCCTGCTCGTCCTCGACGACCACCTCTACGTGACCTCGGGCGACCGCCAGGAGCAGACCCCCGCCCAGGACACCGCCAGCAACCTCGGCGCAGTGGTCCGCCTGACCCTCGACGGGGACCCGGCGCCCGGCAACCCGTGGGCGGGGGACGGCGGCTCCTCCGCCGACCTCTGGACCATCGGTCACCGCAACCCCCTGGGCATCGCCGCGGACCCGCAGGGCGGGATCTGGGTGTCCGAGATGGGCCCCCGCCACGGCGACGAGCTCAACCTGCTCGCCGAGGGCGCGAACTACGGGTGGCCCCGGGCCTCGATGGGACGGCACTACGACGGCGGGGACATCCCGGACCACCGGGACGGGGACGGCTTCGTCCCACCCGCCACCTACTGGGTGCCCGCCATCTCTCCCGGCAGCCTCCTGATCTACGGCGGGGACCGCTTCGACGGGTGGGCGGGCAGCGCGCTGGTGGGCGGCTTGTCCGGCCAGAATCTGGTCCGCGTGGAACTGCGGGACGAGACCGCGACCGTCGTACGGGAATGGGACATGGGCGAGCGGGTCAGGGCGCTCGCCGAGGCCCCCGACGGGGCGATCTGGGTGCTCGAGGACGGCCCGGGCGGGCGCCTGCTCGAGCTGACCCCGGTCTGACCCGTCGCGTCTCCTGCGGCCCTCTCCCGTCCACCGCCTAGTCTGGCGGTATGACGCAGCAGACTGATCAGACGAGCACCCGCGACGGTGTGGACATCAAGCCCCGCAGCCGGGACGTCACCGACGGCCTCGAGAAGACCGCGGCGCGGGGCATGCTCCGCGCGGTCGGGATGGGGGACGACGACTGGGTCAAGCCCCAGATCGGCGTCGCGTCCTCGTGGAACGAGATCACCCCGTGCAACCTCTCCCTCGACCGGCTGGCCAAGGCGGTCAAGGAGGGCGTCCACTCCGGCGGCGGGTACCCGCTCGAGTTCGGCACCATCTCCGTGTCCGACGGCATCTCGATGGGACACGAGGGCATGCACTTCTCGCTCGTGTCCCGCGAGGTGATCGCCGACAGTGTCGAGACGGTGATGAGCGCCGAGCGGCTCGACGGGTCGGTGCTGCTCGCCGGCTGCGACAAGTCCCTACCGGGGATGCTCATGGCCGCCGCGCGCCTCGACCTGGCCGGCGTCTTCCTCTACGCGGGGTCCACGTTGCCCGGCTTCGCCACGCTCTCCGACGGCACGGAGAAGCAGGTCACCATCATCGACGCGTTCGAGGCCGTCGGGGCGTGCTCGCGCGGTCTGATGAGTCGCGAGGACGTCGACACCATCGAGCGCGCCATCTGTCCGGGCGAGGGGGCGTGCGGCGGCATGTACACCGCCAACACCATGGCGAGCGCGGCCGAGGCGCTCGGGATGTCCCTCCCGGGCAGTGCGTCCCCGCCCGCTCCGGATCGTCGGCGGGACGACTACGCCAAGGCGAGCGGGGAGGCCGTGGTCGAGTTGCTGCGCCGCGGGATCACCGCCCGGGACATCATGACCAAGGAGGCGTTCGAGAACGCGATCGCCGTGGTCATGGCCTTCGGTGGATCCACCAACGCCGTCCTGCACCTGCTCGCGATCGCCAGCGAGGCGGAGGTCGAGCTCACGCTCGACGACTTCGCCCGCATCGGCGCCAGGGTGCCGCACCTCGCGGACGTCAAGCCGTTCGGTGCGCACGTGATGACCGACGTCGACCGGATCGGCGGTGTTCCGGTGGTCATGAGGGCCCTGTTCGACGCGGGACTCCTACACGGCGACTGCCTCACCGTCACCGGACGCACCGTCGCCGAGAACCTCGCGGACATCGCCCCGCCGGACCCGGACGGGCTGGTGCTGCGCGCGATGAGCGAGCCGATCCACCCGACCGGCGGCATCACGATCCTGCACGGGTCGCTCGCCCCGGAGGGCGCCGTGGTCAAGTCCGCCGGCTTCGACTCCGATGTCTTCGAGGGCACTGCCCGCGTGTTCGAGCGGGAGCGCTCCGCCATGGACGCGCTGGAGGACGGCACGATCACCGCCGGGGACGTCGTGGTGATCCGCTACGAGGGGCCCAAGGGCGGCCCGGGCATGCGCGAGATGCTCGCGATCACCGGCGCCATCAAGGGCGCCGGGCTCGGCAAGGACGTGCTGTTGATGACGGACGGGCGGTTCTCCGGTGGCACCACCGGCCTGTGCGTCGGCCACATCGCCCCCGAGGCGGTGGACGGTGGACCGATCGCCCTGGTCCGCGACGGCGACCGCATCCGCCTGGACGTGTCCGACGGGACACTGGACCTGCTGGTGGACGAGGCCGAGCTGGAAGCGCGTCGCGCCGGGTGGGAGCCGCTCCCGCCGCGCTACACCCGCGGTGTGCTGGCCAAGTACTCCAAGCTCGTGCAGTCGGCCTCGACGGGCGCGATCTGCCGGTGAGGCCCCGCGGCAGCAGGTGACCCCCCACGGTGGCTCACCCACCATCGCATGACCCGGGCTCACACCCGGGTCATGCGGTCGCCCTACTTCGCGTCGGGGTCCGGTTGGTGGATGCCGAACACGTTGCCCTCGGTGTCGAGGAAGTAGCCCTGCCACGCCATTCCCGGCAGGGCGTGCTTGTCCATGGCCACCGTCCCGCCGGCGTCGAGGATCGCGCGGGCGGTGGCGTCGAAGTCCCCGCACCCCATCGTGAGCACCGCGCCGGCGACGGGCGATCCCGTCGCAGGGGTGTCGCCGTTGCGCTGCATGATCGCGCCGTTGATGCCCGGTTGGTCCTCGGGGCCGGAGGTCACGCCGAAGTACGGTGACCCGGCGAAGTCGCTCCAGTCCTGGTAGGTCCAGCCGAAGACGGCAGCGTAGAACGCGCACGCCCGCGCGGGATCGGAGGCGTGGATCTCGAAGTGGATGGGACGGGACACGGCGGGCTCCTCACATCGGAGATCGGATCGGGTCAGTCGAGGACGGTGCCGTCCTCGAGGTGGGAGAGCGACCCGCCCCCGGGCCTCTCACCCGTGGCGAGGTAGACCACGCGGTTGGCGATGCTGACCGTGTGATCGGCGAACCGCTCGTAGTAGCGGGCGAGCAGCGCCAGATCCACCGCCGCGACCGAGCCGTGCGGCCAGTCCTCGGCGGAGATCTGCCGCATGAGGTCGGCGTGGAGGGAATCGACCGCGTCGTCCTCCGAATCGAGTGAGCGAGCGAGGCGGACGTCCTTGGTGGGGAGCAGCTGCCCGAGATTCCGGGCCATGGCCGAGTCCCGCTCCGCGAATTCGCGGATCGTCGGGACCACGGGCCCGGGGATGACCGGGTTGGGGTGGCGTCGGCGGGCGACGCGGGCGATGTGGCCGGTGAGGGCGGCCATCCGCGTGAAGTGCTCGACGATGTAGATGCCGGAGACCACCTGCCGCAGGTCGCGGGCCACGGGTGCCTCGAGCAACAGCAGATCGAAGGCGTGCTGCTCGCTCGCCTCGCGCAGATCCTCCACCTCGGCCGCGCCGTCGATGACCTCGGTGGCGGCGACCTCGTCACCCTCGAGCAGCGCCACGGTGGCGAGGTCGAGGAGTCGGTTGTTCATCTCGCAGAACCGGACCAGCTGGTCGGAGAACTCGTCGAGCTTGGTATGGAGGACGGTGCGCATCCCATGACTGTAGTGGTGGGGCGGGATCGCCGCGATCCCGTTAAGCCAGTGTTCACCGCCCGGGCGGTCGGAGTGGGGGTGCGGGCGTGGGGAATAGATGGACCCATCGGTCTGTTCTGCCCTGTCGTACGCACGTCGCCCGCGTCCCGGAAAGGACACCCGATGATCCCGTTCCCGTACGAGACCACCCGCTCCCGGGAGAGGCGACCCGGCCGGTCGGTGCTGATCGACGCGGACTCGATGGTCGGGGCGCGGGAGATCGGCACCACCGCCTCGCGTCTGCGCGGGCTGGCATGAGCGGGTCCGCGGCCGCCACTCTCACCCCGGACCTCGGGGCACCGCGGGCACGGCTCACCGCCGGGGACCTCGGCGCCGTCGATCCCGGAGCGCTCATCGCGGTGATCGATTCGGTCGCCGCGCGGGCGACGGCGCTGGACCGCGGGGACGCCGACCTCAGGCAGGACCTCTCCGCTCTCGCCGACCTCGGTCTCTTCGACGTCGACCGCACCCCGGTCGGCGTCGCCGCCACGATCATCGAGGCCGTGGCCACCGAGAGCCTGGCGGTGGCCTTCGGCGCCTGGGCGCAGCGCATGACCGCCGCCTACCTCCGCCACGCGGCGGACCGGTCGGACGCCGCGTGGCGGACCTATCGCGCCGTGGCCACGGGGGACCGGCCCGGTGTGACCGGCATGGCCGTTGCCCAGCGTCAGGCGGTCGGGCTGGGCAGAGTCCCGATCACCGCCACTCCGGTCGACGGCGGCTACCGCATCGACGGCCCGGTCGCGTGGGCCTCCAACGTCTACGAGGACAGCACGATCGTCCTGGCCGCCAACACCGGGGACGGGCGCAGCCTCGTCCTGGCCTTCGAGGCGTCGACTCCGGGCGTGGACATGCGCAGCGCCCCGGATCTCCTGGCGCTCAACGCCACGGCCTCGACCATGATCGGGCTCGACGGCGTCGTCGTCCCCGACGAGCAGGTGCTGGGGGAGGACCTGGGGGACTTCCTGACCGGCGTGCGCCCGGAGTTCCTCGTCCTGCAGGCCGCGTTCTGCTCGGGTGTCGCGGCGCGTTCTCTCACCGAGGTCGAGGGACTGCTCGGCGGCCTCGGTGCGTTCTCCGCCGACGAGCACTCCGCGCTGGTGGACCGCCACGAGCACATGCACTCGGAGTTGCACCGACTGGCGTCGCGGCCGGGAGAGGGCGCTCTCGTCGACCTCCTCCTGTTGCGCCTGGACGGCGCCGAGATCGCTCCCGCCGCCACGCGACTCGAGGCCATCCTCTGCGGTGGAATGGGGTATGCGCAGGACGCCCCCGCCAATCGTCGGATGCGTGAGGCCGCGTTCCTCCCCGTCCAGTCCCCCTCGCAGTCCCAGCTGCGGTGGGAGCTCGACGGGCTGGGGGTGTCCCGGCTCGTGTGGCGGGGGGACGCGGCGCGCTGACGCACCGGGCCACACGCCGACGAGGGTGAGCGCGCGGCCCGCTGGATCCCGGCCCGCTGATCCCGGCTCGGTGAGCCCGGCCCGCTGGTCCCGGCTCAGTGCTCCCGCAACGCCTCGATCAACTCGTCCTTGGTCATGGACGAGCGTCCCTCGATGCCGATCTCCCGGGCGCGGTCGCGGAGCTCGTCGACGGTCCAGTCCTCGTACGAGCCGGCCTTGCCACCCTTGTGGCCGACCTCGGACCGCGATCGCCCGGCCGAGGCGTTGGCGATCCGGGCGGCCTTCTCCTTGCTGGCGCCGTCGTCGCGCAGCGCCTCGTAGACCTTCTCGTCCTTGATGTTCGCGGATCGCCCGTCGTTCTTCTTCTCGGCCACGGCGCTCAGACCCGCCGCATATCGGAGTGGAGGTGATGGGTCATCGGCTGTCCGACCGCGGCCATGGCGAAGGTGGTGACCAACCTGTCCCCGGTGAGTTCGTACCGGCGCCTGGTGGCGTCCACCTGCTTGGCGGTGGCGCTGTTGGCCACCCGGGCCTGGAATTCCAGGACGAGCGAGTCCGCCTCGGCCACGACGGTGCCCTCGGCGAGTTCGGTCTGTCCCATGGGCTGCGCCAGGATCAGCTCGGCGGTCCCGGCCCCCGGGATGCGCAGATAGCCCGTCTCCGTGTGCATGGGGGAGCCGTCCGCGCTCCACGACCGTTGGACGTAGTGCAGGAACGGCTTGCCGACGTCCGAGAAGACCACCTCGTCGGTGTACGTGAAGTCCTCGATGGTGGGATACGACCCCGCGCCCTCACCCCTCCAGGTGCCGAGAAGTGCGGCGACGGGGGCGAGGGAGGGTGCCGGTTCCATGCCCATGAGCCTAGGCGACGCCGGCGTCCCACACCGGCTGTCCGTGGGCGTCGAGCCGAAGTCCTTCGCTCGGGCTGTGCCCGGTGATCGACCCGCTGTGCATGAGGTGCCCCACGGGGAGGTCGTGGACGGTCGTCGTCACGTCGGCCACGATCCTGCGGTGGCAGCGCCACCACACGGACTCCGAACACATGACCGCGGTGCGACGGGCGCGGGCGTCCCCGACGACCCGGTCCAGTGCCGCGCGGAACCCGGGGGAGCGGGTCCACGCGCTGTAGGCGCGGAACGCCTCGACGCGCCACCAGGTGTCGGGTGAGTCGCGCCGTTGCTCCGCCGTGAGGGTGCGTCGGCCCCCGAGCTGCTCCTCCCAGCGGTAGTCGATGCCGAGGTCGCGGGCGAGCTCCGGCACCGCCCCCCGTGCGGCGGCCGAGTTGGCGCGGCTCCCGGGGAATCGACGGATGTCCACCAGGAGTTCGACCCCGGCGCCGGTGAGCAACCCACCGAGCTCGTCGCGCGCGAGCCGACCGTGCCCCACGGTGAGGAGCATCAGTCCCTCGCGTGACCGGTCCCGGCGGCCTCCGCTGTGGTGGGGGCGGGCCCCGACTCGTCCCGTCGTCGGGGGACGACGTGGGCCACGGCCACCACCACCGCGCCGACGACCAGGCCGAACAGCAGCGAGCACACCGTGTTGACCAGCCACCCGAGCACGCTCCCGACGCCTGCCACCGCCGCGGCCGGCTCCTCGAGCAGGTGCACCAGGTGGTACGGGGCGGTCGCCCCGAGCTCGTCCAGGCCCACGAGCAGGATGTGTCCGCCGACCCACAGCATCGCGAGCATCCCGACGAACGAGATCACCTCGAGGACCGTCGGCATCGCCCGGACCAGACCGCTGCCGAACCTCTTCACCCCCGGGGAGTCCCTCCCGGCCAGGTGGAGTCCGATGTCGTCCATCTTCACGATCACCGCCACCACGCCGTAGACGAGCGCGGTGATGAACAGCCCCACCACCACCAGGATCGCCGCGCGGGTCCAGAACGGCTCCTCGGCGACCTCGTTGAGCGCGATCATCATGATCTCGGCGCTGAGGATGAAGTCGGTGGTCACCGCCCCGCGGATCATCCGCTTCTCCGCGTCGGGACCCTTCTCGACGACTGGCGTGGCCTCCTCGTGGTGGCCGGTGACGCGTTCCCACACCTTCTCCGCGCCCTCATAACAGAGGTACGCACCACCGAGCATCAGCAGTGGGGTGAGGATCCACGGGACGAACTGGCTGAGCAGGAGCGCGAAGACGATGATGATGGCCTTGTTGCCCAGGGAACCCGTGGCGATCCGACGGATGATGGGCAGTTCGCGCGACGGCTCCACGTCGCGGACGTACTGCGGGGTCACGGCGGTGTCGTCGACCACCACTCCGGCGGCCTTGACGCTCGCGCGTCCGGAGGCGGCCGCGATGTCGTCGGTACTGGCCGCGGCCATCCGGGCGAGGACGGCGATGTCGTCGAGCAGGGCGGCGAGACCACCGGCCATGGGTACCTCACTGTGGTGGGCGGGAGGGGTCCCCGCCGACGGGACGGCCGACCCGTGCCGGGTCGGATCGTCACAGGGTAGCCCCGTTCGGCCCGCCG
>NZ_JAALEB010000124.1:0-6586 GCF_014145165.1 Dietzia sp. Cai40
CGGACGCGCGGGCAGCACCCGTTCGGGCCGCTCCCCGTCCGGATCCGCGCCGGCCCAGGGAACGGTGGCCGGGCCCGCCGGGGCAGTCACACTCGAGAGCCTGTGCAGCGCGGCCTCGCGGGCGGGATCACCGGGGTCCGCGGGACGAGTCCGGGTGTCGGGGAACATGGGCCGACGCTAGCCCGGCGGCGGGCCCTCCCGGACCCCGCGGAGGTTCCTCAGTCGTCGTCCTGTGGAGAGACCGCGGGGATGGGGAATGCGGTGTCGACGAGGTCGGTCACCGAGACCCCCACGGTCCCGGGCCCCAGGTGCCAGGCCAGGACCTCGTCGAACTCGACGACGAGAACCCGCTCGGGGAACGGGGTCTCCTTGCGGATCTCGGTGGCCATCTCCCGGGCCCGCTCCAGTGCCTCGTGCTGGTGGACGACCACCAGGACATCGCCCCGGCCGACCTCGTCGCGCAGCAGCGCGCGCAGCCTCTCGTGGGCCTTGGTCGTGGTCCTGGCCTTGGCGGCCAGGTCGACCGAACCACCACGCAACACGATGATCGGACGCATTGCCAGCGCGCTACCGAAGAGGGCGGCGACGGCGCTGATCCGGCCCCCACGGCGCAGGCTCTCCAGCGACTCCAGAGCGGCGAAGGTGGACGCTCCCCGGCAGATCCGCTCGGCGAGCTCGTAGGTGGCGGACAAACCTAGCCCGTTGTTCGCCGCCCAGGCGCACTGGGCCACCGCGGCGCCGAACGCCATCCCGGCGCACCTGGAGTCCGAGACCAGGACGCGACCGCCGAATCTCGTGGCGGCGTCGGCGGCCGACTCCCACGTGCGGGAGAGATCACGCGAGAGGTGGACGGAGACTATGCCCGTGCAGTCCGGGTCGTCGAGGAGGTCCTGGTAGATCGCCGACAGTTCGTCCGGGGTCACCGCGGCCGTCGAGACCGCCCGGTCCCCCTCCTCGACCACGTGCAGGCCCACCACGGTGATGCCGAACTCGCGGACCCACTCCTCGGGCAGGTCGGCGCTCGAGTCGGTGACCAACCGAATGGTCATGACGGGACCACCGGGGGCGTGAGACCGGCATTCCACTGGTCGAGTCGCCAGAGCACCTCGCGGGCACCGTCGGTCGTCGGCCCGATCTCCAGCGTCGCGGGCTGTCCACCCCAGGAGGCCTCGGGCCGCGGGTGCGCGGACAGCTGCACCCAGCAGGTGTTCCCGAGACCGTTGAAGATCGGGTACTGCTCGACCGGCAGCTCGATCAGGGCAGCGGTGAGGGCGGCGATCGCTCCCCCGTGGGCCACGAGGACAGCAGGGTGCTCGTTCCATCCCGGTGAGGCGTCCACAAGCTCGTCGACCACCTGACGGGTACGCCGGGCCACGTCGAGTCGGCTCTCCCCCTCCGGCGGGGACCACCGTGGGGTGCTGCGCCACCGCATCCGGGCGTCGGGCCACAGCTCGTCGACCTCGGAGTGGCTCATCCCCTGCCACGTGCCCAGATCGGTCTCCCGGAGGCGCGGATCGGTCCGGACGTCGAGCCCGACCTCCGAGGCCAGTGCCCGGGCCGTCTCGCGTGCCCGCTGCAGGTCGGAGGAGAGGATCGTCCACGGCCGACGATGCGCCAGGGCGCGACCGACCGCATGGGCCTGCTGGACACCGAGCTCGCTGAGCTCGGTGTCCAACTGGCCCTGCATCCGCAGCGAGGCGTTGTAGTGCGTCTGGCCGTGGCGCAGCAGGATGAGACGACGGGTCACAGGGGTGTCAGAGCCCCTGATCCCGTTGCGGCTCCTCCGGCGCGAGCGAGTCGTCGGCGCGGCTCGTCGAGGACTCGGGCCGGCCGGAGGTCTCGACACCCTCGATCTCCACGACCGGGCAGTCCTTCCAGAGACGGTCGAGCGAGTAGTAGTCACGCTCGTCGACGTGCTGGACGTGGACGACCACCTCGTTGTAGTCGAGCAGCGCCCAGCGCCCCTCGCGAGTGCCCTCCCGACGCAGCGGCTTGTGCCCCGCCTCGCGGAGCTTGTCCTCGATCTCGTCGACGACGGCGTTGACCTGACGTTCGGTCTCGGCCGAGGCCAGGACGAAGCAGTCGGTGATGATGAGTTGGCCGGAGACGTCGAGCACGACGATGTCCGTGGCCAGCTTCTCGTCTGCGGCGCGGGCGGCGATGCCCGCCATGTCCAGGGCCTCGGGGCTAGCGGTCACTGATGGTTCTCCTCGGTGTGGTGGTCGGTGGGGACGAGCTCGCGGTGTGCCGGAGCCGTCGCGGCGGGGGTCCCGTCGAGCCTGGTGGAGCCCTCGGGGCGGTAGAGGTTGCGTTTGGCGATGTACTGGACGACCCCGTCGGGGACGAGGTACCAGACCGGGGCGTCCTCGGCCGCACGCCGTCGGCACTCGGTCGAGGAGATGGCCAGCGCGGGGATCTCGAGCAGGTGCACGCGGCCGTCACCGATCTGAGCGAGATGCGTGTCGGACAACTCGAAGCCGGGGCGCGAGACCCCGACGAAGGTGGCGAGCTCGAACATCTCCTCCCAGCCGCGCCAGGTCAGGATCTTCTCCAACGCGTCCGCGCCGGTGATGAAGAACAGCTCGACGCCGGGGTTCTGACGCAACAGGTCCCTGAGGGTGTCGACGGTGAAGGTGGGGCCCCGCCGGTCGATGTCCACGCGACTGACGGAGAACCGGGGGTTGGAGGCCGTCGCGATGACGGTCATGAGATACCGGTCCTCGGCGGGCGAGACGGTACGACCCCGCTTCTGCCACGGCTCCCCGGTGGGGACGAACACCACGTCGTCGAGACCGAAACGGTGGGCGACCTCGCTGGCCGCCACCAGGTGACCGTGATGGATCGGATCGAAGGTCCCGCCCATCACTCCGATGCGGCGTCCGGCGCCCGCGGCGGTCCCCGTCGTGGTCATGGTCGCCGAGTCTATCGGTCCGGCACCACGTTCCGCTCCCTCGCGTGTCCGCGCCCTCACACGGGCAGCAGGCCCGCGACGACCGCCGTGAGCTGCTCGACGTTGCGGCACTCGTGCATGGGGACGTACTGGGAGTACAGCCTGGCCGCCGAGTCACCGGTTCCCCACTGCCTCCTGGGCTCCGGATTGAGCCAGTGGGTGTGCCCGACGCGCTCGCTGACGAACTCGAGCGCCTCCACGGCCGGGTCGCGGTAGTTGTTGCGCCCGTCGCCCAGGATGAGCAGCGAACCCGTGCGGGTGAGCGTGTGGGCGTAGCGGTCCGCGAACCCCTCGAGCGCGTGCCCGTAGTCGGAGTGCCCGTCGTAGGTGACGATCTCGGCCTCGCGCACCATCCGGCTCATCGCCGATCCCAGGTCCGACCCGGTCTCGAAGAACGAGGTCACCTCGTCGGTGGTGTCGACGAAGGCGAAGACCCGCACGCGGGAGAACTGCTCACGCAGGGAGTGCACCAGCTGGAGCGTGAAGTGACTGAAGCCGGCCACGGACCCGGACACGTCGCACAACACCACCAACTCGGGGCGCGCCGGCCGGGGCTTGCGCAGCACCAGCTCCACCGGCACCCCGCCGGTGGACATGGACCGGCGCATCGTCTTGCGCATGTCGATCGCACCCTGTCGGTGACGACGACGCCGCGCGGCCAGGCGACTACCGAGCTGACGTGCGAGGGGACCCACCCGCCGACGCAACGTCTGCAGGTCCTGGTCGTTGGCCCGCAGGAAGTCCACCTGCTCCGCCGCGGGACCCACCGCGTAGTCGGCCACCCGGTCTCGACCCACCGTCTCCGCGGTGCGGCGCCGGGTCTCGTCGGCGACCTCGCGCAGGAAACCCCTGACCATGTCCGCCGCCGAGTTGGCGGCCGCGGATTTCTCGGCGTGGCGCTTGGAACCGTCCGGGTCGAAGGGATCGGCCCCCATCAGGCCGTCGAGGATCTTCTGCATGATCGCGCTGGTGTCCAGTGGACTGAGGGCCTGATAGGCGGAGTAGCGCGGACCGCTCGCCGAGTCGTACGAGCCGAGCTGTTCCACCAGGAGCTCGGCCAACGCCCGGGCCCTGGCCCGCGACTCCTCGGTGTCCTCGAGCAGAAGCGAGGCGATGAGTTCGTTGAGCGCCTCCGGGTCCACCTTGCCGTCGTCGTCCGTCGGGATCTCCACCTCGAGTGCCACCCCGTCCGAGGCGGAGTGCGCCCCGATCGCGGCGGGGAACCACAGGTCGAAGAGCTGGTCGAACACGCCTCGGTGGGTGGGCTTGTGCAGGATCGTGGCGGCGAGCGCCTCTCTGAGCGCCGCACGGTCGAGCAGGTCGATGTGGACCATCGCCGCGGCCGCGTCGACCGCCTCACTCGGCCCCACGGGGATGCCCTTGCGGCGCAGGGCGTCGACGAAGTCGACGAGGTGCCCGGACAACCCGCCGGGCGCACGCGTGGTCATCTCGCCTGACCTCCTGATCGCCGCACGTTAGTTGAGCCGCAGCTCGGCGGCCGCGCGGAGCTGGTCGGACTGGTGCTTGAGCACCACTCCGAGGGTCTGCAGGACCGTCTCGTCGTCGATCGTGTCCAGGCCCAGAGCGACCAGGGTGCGGCCCCAGTCGATGGTCTCGGACACGCTCGGCACCTTCTTGAGCGCCATGGCTCGCAGCACACCGACCACCCGGACCAGTTGCTCGGCCAGCCGGTCGTCGAGCTCCGGCACCCGCGAACCGAGGATCTTGCGCTCCAGTTCGGGGGTCGGGAAATCCAGGTGCAGGTAGAGGCAGCGCCGCTTGAGCGCCTCGGAGAGTTCGCGGGCCGCGTTGGAGGTCAGGACCACGAACGGCTTGCGGACCGCCTGGATCGTCCCGAGCTCGGGGATCGTCACAGCGAAGTCGCTGAGCACCTCGAGCAGCAGGCCCTCGATCTCGATGTCGGCCTTGTCCACCTCGTCGACCAGGAGCACGGTGGGCTCGCTGCGCCGGATGGCGGTGAGCAACGGCCGGGACAGGAGGAACTCCTCCGAGAAGACGTCGTCCCGCGTGGAGTCCCATCCCTCCCCCTGGCCGGCCTGGATGCGCAGGATCTGCTTGGCGTGGTTCCACTCGTACAGGGCCCTGGCCTCGTCGACGCCCTCGTAGCACTGGAGACGGATGAGCTCGGCCTCGGTGGCCGCGGCGACGGCCTTGGCCAGCTCGGTCTTGCCCACGCCCGCCGGCCCCTCGATGAGCAGCGGCTTGCCCAGACGGTCGGCCAGGTACACCACCGTCGCGGTCGAGCGGTCGGCCAGGTAGCCCTGGGCCCCGAGACTCTCGATCACGTGGTCGATGCTCTCGAATGCCGGTCGTTGCGCGGTCCGGGCTCGGTCCATGGGTGGGTCCTTTCGGTGGGAATCGCGTGTAGTGGGCCGTCGACCCGGGTGCCGCGCGTCAGGGACGCACGTGACCCTTGCCGTGGGCGATCCACTTGGTGCTGGTGAGTTCCTCGAGACCCATGGGCCCGCGGGCGTGCAGTTTCTGGGTGGAGATTCCGATCTCGGCGCCGAAGCCGAACATCTCGCCGTCCGTCCACGCGGTGGAGGCGTTGACCATCACCGCGGCCGCGTCGACCCGGGCACAGAACGCGTCGGCCACCTCGATGCTCCGCGTGGCCACCGCCTCGGTGTGTCCCGACGACCAGCGGGCGATGTGGTCGATCGCGGCGTCCACGCCGTCGACCACCTTCAGCGCGATGTCCATGCTCAGGTACTCCTCGCCCCAGTCCACGTCGTCGGCGGGGACGAGTCCCTCGCGGTCGCCGTGCACGGTGACGCCGGCGGACTGCAGTGCCCCCACCACCCGGTCCACGGCGGCGTCGCCGAGGGCCTCGTCGAGCAGCACCGTCTCGGTGGCGTTGCAGACGCTGCAACGGCGGGTCTTGCCGTTGAGCAGCAGCCTGATCGCCTCGTCGAGGTCGGCGTCCCCGTGGATGTAGAGGTGGCAGTTACCGGTGCCGGTCTCGATGGCCGGAACCTTGGCGTTCTCCACCACCGCCTGGATGAGACCCGCGCCACCGCGGGGGATCACCACGTCGACGAGACCGCGCGCCTGGATCAGGTGGGTGACGGACGACCGGTCCGCCGAGGGCAGCAACTGGACCGCCTCCACCGGGAGGTCGTGGCGGGCCAGGACGTCGCGCAGCACCGTCACGAGCGCCTCGTTGGAGTGCCGGGCCGAGCGCGACCCTCGCAGCAGCGCCGCGTTGCCCGACTTGAACGCCAGACCGAACGCGTCGACGGTGACGTTGGGCCGGCCCTCGTAGATCATGCCGATCACGCCCAGCGGCACCCGGACCTGACGCAGCTGCAGACCGTTGGGGCGGGTCGAGCCGCGGGTGACGGTGCCGATCGGGTCCGCCAATGCCGCCACCTGCCTGAGACCGCCGGCGATGCCCTCGATCCGGTCGGCGGTCAGACGGAGGCGATCCAGCATGGCCTCGCCGGTGCCCTCCGCCGCCTGCTCCTCGATATCGCGGGCGTTGGCCCCGAGGATCTCCGCCTGTGCGGCCACCAGGGCGTCGGCCGCCGCCAGCAGGAGCGCGTTCTTGCGTTCCGCGGTGAGAAGTGCCAGGTCACGCGACGCGGCCCGGGCACGCCGGGCCGCGTCGCGGAC
>NZ_JAALEB010000125.1:0-13003 GCF_014145165.1 Dietzia sp. Cai40
AGCAGGCGGCCCTGTGCTGGGCGTCGGAGGACGGGTGGGCGACGCCGGGCGTCAGGGCGTCCGGCGACGACGATCCCACCCTCAGCGGCACGGCCCACCACGTCCTGGGCGCCGACACCGCCTCCACGTTGCTCGTCATCGCCATCTCGGGCGGGGGCGTGGGCCTGTTCGAGGTGCCGGCCGGCACCCCCGGCGTCACCGTGACCCGTGTTCCCGTCATGGACCCCACGCGGACGATGGCGCGCGTGGAGTTCGATTCCGTCACCGCGACCCCGATCCCGACCCGCCCCAGCTTCCTGGCCCGACTCCGCGCAGTGGGGTGGGCGGCGATCTCGGCCGAGCAGGTCGGCGCCGCGCGGGCCGCACTCGACGCGACCGTGCAGTACACGCAGGAGCGCACGCAGTTCGGCCGGACCATCGGCTCGTTCCAGGCCCTCAAGCACCGCATGGCGGACATGTACGTCAGGGCCGAGACCGCGGCGTCGCTGTCCTACTCGGCCGCGTCGATGGTCGCCGAGGCGCAGTCCCTCGGGGACGGGCCCGACTCCGACGACGCCGCCTACGCCGCGGAGATCGAGGCCGCCGCGGCCAAGGTGTACTGCTCCGAGGCGCTGCAGTGGATCACCGGCGAGGCCATCCAGCTCCACGGCGGGGTCGGGATCACGTGGGAGTACGACGTTCACCTGTACTTCAAGCGGGCCCACGGCACCGCTCAGCTACTCGGCCAACCCCACGAGATCCTGGCGGCGCTCGAGGTGGCCGCGGGCCTCTAGAATCACCTGCATGAGCCCCTTCCCCGAGCACGGACGGACCAACGACCAACGACTCGCCGAGGACCTGGCCGCACAGGCCGGACGGCTGCTCACCGACCTGAGGGTCTCCCGTGTCGCTCCGGAGGAACTCGGCGACTTCGCCGAGGGGGAGGCCCGCGCCGTGATCCTGGACCGGGTCGCGGTGGCCCGCCCCGACGACCTCGTGTTCGGCGAATGGAACCCGGACTCCCGGGCCCGCCTCGAGGCGGACCGCGTGTGGATGATCGACCCGCTGGACGGCGTCAGCTCGTACCGCACCGAGGGCCGCCCCGACTGGGCGGTGCACGTGGCCCTGTGGGAACGCGGCCCCGACGGCACCGGCGGGATCACCGCCTGCGCGATCGCCATGCCCGCGTACGGGCGGGTGATCACCGGCCGTGGTGCCACCACCTATCAGCCGATCTCCATCATCCGCGGGCCGCGCCCCGGCCCGCTGGTCCCGCCGCGTGAGGACGACCGCCTGCGCATCGCCGTCTCGGAGGCCGATCCCCCGGCGTTCGCGGAAGAACTCGCCGAGACCCTCGGCGCCTCCCTCACCCGCCTCGGTTCGGGCGGGGGCAAGACCGCCACCGTGGTGGAGGACGAGTGCGACGCCTACATCCACACCAGCGGCCACCACCAGTGGGACTCCGCGGCCACGTACGGGGTGGTGCGCCAGCGCGGACTGCACGCGAGCCGACTCGACGGCTCGGAGCTGGTCTACAACGTCGAGGAGAACGCGTTCCCCGACCTGCTCGTGTGCAAGGAGGACGTCGCGGACCGCATCATCGAGGCGGCGCGGGCGTACCTCTGACCTGGGTACCTCTAGTCCAGTACCTCTAGCCCTCCAGGCCCCGGTAGCCGTCGAACCGCTCGGCGACCTGGTCCTCGCTGAGCCCGTAGTCGGCGAGCGTGTAGCGGTGTGCGGGCGCCCGGTCGCCGGACAGACTCCGGGCGTTCTCCGCCTCGACCGCCTCGCGCACGCCCTCGTCGAGCTCGGTGCCCACCGCGGAGTACACCCGTTCGACCACTCCCGCCGGGTCCTCGATGAGCTCCCGGTGGTTGACGTCCACGAACGTCGCCCGCGAGCCCGGGTCGGCCTCGTGCCGGGCGCGCACCGCGTCGAACTCGGACACGCCCCGCGCCCACAGGTCGAGCTGCGAGGAGCCGATGTATTCCGGGGTGAACCGGGTCGACCAGTCCGCGGCGGTCCGGTGCGCCAGCGAGAACATGGACGCCATCGACTTCCGCGGATCGCGGTGCGTCTGCACCACCACGGCGTCGGGGTACACCTCGAGAAGCGCGTCGAGCGCGAACAGGTGGCTGGGGTTCTTGAGGACCCACCGCCGCCCGGGGTCGTCCGCCCCGATCAGCTGGAGGTTGCGCTTGTGCCGCCGGTACGCGGGCACCCAGTCCACTCCCTCGAGCCAGCGCGAGTATCCGTCGAGCCTGGCCAGGCACTCGTACGAGGCGGCCGTGGCAGATTGCCGGAGCAGCTGCCAGCACTCCTCCAGGTCGTCGGCGGAGATGTAGTGCACCCCTCCGTAGTCGGGGTTCTCCGACCTGAACCCGGCGTACAGGTCGCGCAGGCCGCGGTAGGTGGGGTCGTCCTCCCACTGCTCCCTCGGCGGCCGCGGCTTGGGCACCTCCGTGAGCCACAGCTCCAGCCCCTGGTTGGCGGGGTCGGCGCCGAGGAGCCGGTGCAGCGCAGTGGTCCCGGTACGGGGAAGCCCGGTGACGACGACGGGCCGCACGATCTCGACGTCCGCCTGGGCCGGGTCCGCGGAGAAGCCGGCCTGCGAGACGAGCCGGGCCACCATCGCGCCCTTGAGCACGGAGCGCCAGTACTTGCTCCCCGCCGGGGTGAGGCCCGCGTCGGAGTGCAGGGAGTCCAGCAGCACGCCCAGCGCCTCGCGGTGGCGGTCCTCGCCGTCGCCGAAGTCCTCCAACCCGATCGCCCGCGAGGCGCTCGCGTGCAGGTCCTCGACGGTGCCGACGTGCACCCGCTCCGTGTCGCTCACGGCCGACCCGGTCATGACAGCCCCCTCCGCGCGAACGCGTCCTGCCGCGCGGCGATCCGCTCGCGCCACTGCTCGGCGGTCACCCGCTGGTCGTCGTACCCGGGTACCTCGTCGGCGAGCCGGTCGAACGGCACCACCTTCACCGAGGGACCGAGCTCCGGCGTGACGGGCTCGCTCACCCGCTGCCAGCGGAACTGCATGATGCCCTCGCGGTGGCCCAGGGTCTCGATCCAGTTGGCCAGACCGGGATCGCGGTCGGCCACGACGAGGTGGATCATCCCGTCCGCGCCGACGTGCGCCTGGTCGGCGGTGAGGCTGGTCTGGTGGTGCACGTACTCGAGCGAGGCGTACCACATGCTGCCCAGCTGGAAGCCCTGGTAGGGCACGCCGGCGACGGGCACGGAGATCACCATGGCCTCGTCCGGCCCGAGTTCGAACACACCCGCGGAGGAGAACTGCGTGGTGAGGCCGCCGGGGGTCTGCCTCGGTTCGTTCAGTGTGTTGCGGACCTGGTCCCCGAAGAACCACGCGGGGAACGCCAGCCACGTCCGCAACCGCCCGATGAGCGCCTCGGCGAGCTTGGCGTAGAACTTCTCCTGACCGGCGAGCGTCACCGGCTCCGGCGCGGTGCCCACCGTGTCGACCCTCCGCAGGATCGCCGACCCGGCCACCTCACGGCTCCAGTCCGAGTAGACCTCGCGGACGGCGATCATCGAGGTCCCCGGGTGGAGCACCACGTAGCCGGCGTCGCCCTCGTCGTCGTCGTGCCTCGCCGGACCCAATCGGAAGCGATACCGTCCGTCGTCGCCGATCTCCAGCGCGCGGTCGTCGAACGCCGCGTGCGACGCGGCGCGCTCGTCGGCCGAATACGTCCCGGCCATGACCTGGAACGACAGGTCCGCCGTGGTGCCGCGACGGCCCTCGATGACGTACTCGGCGCCGTCGGTGAGGTTGGCGTAGAAGTACAGCGTGTCGGGGTTGTCCAGGCCCATCTTGGTGTACGGGCCCGTGGCCTGGAACAGCTGCGGGTGACTGCGACCGCGGTGTTGGCCGGTCTCGATGGCGCCGCGGATGGTCCCGAGCAGGTAGTCGAGCCCCTCCGCGACGTCCGCCTCGGTCCGCACGTGTGGCGCCGACCGGATGATCTCCTCGGCCTCGGCCAGGGCGCGGGCCAGCGGGCCGGTCGCCCCGGCCCCCTCCACCGGGTCCTCCTCCACCGTGCTCTCCCCCACCGTGCTCTCCCCCACAGCGCTCTCCCCCACCGTGCCGCTCACAGCCACGTGTAGGAGTCGGCGGATGTGATGAAGTTCTCGAGCTCTTCCTGCTCGGGCGTCGGATCCACGACGTCTTCCCCGATACTCAGGTAGGCGCCGCGGTAGAACAACAGCGGTCGGACGTCCCGCTCCGTCGGTCCGAGGTGGGCGACCCGCCCCAGGACGATCCAGTGGTCGCCGCCGTCGAGGACCTGCTCGATCTCGCAGTCCAGCCACGCCATCACGCCGTCGATCACCGGCGAGCCGAGCGGGCTCGGCGTCCAGTCGATCGAGGCGAACTTGTCGTCGCCGCGACGGCCGAACGTGGAGGACACGTCCTCCTGCTCCTCGGACAGGATGTTGACGCAGAACCTGCCGGCCGCCTCGATCCCCTTCCACGACCCCGACGTCTTCATCGGGCAGAACAGGACCAGGGGCGGCTCGAGGGAGAGCGCGGAGAAGGACTGGCAGGCGAACCCGACCGGCGCGTCGTCCTTGACCGCTGTGATGACGGTGATCCCGGTACAGAACTGGCCGAGCGCGTCGCGCAGTTCCCGGTTGGAGAAGCTCTGCCCCTCCGGGGGGTGGTCGGTGCTGCTCATCTGAAGTCGGTCCTCCCTGGACTCGGTCGTGCGCGGGCGTCATCGGGCGTCCCGGGCTCAGCTGGTCGACAACCCTGCTGCCCGGGAAACCAGCCTAGGCGTCTACTTGAAGCCGACGGAGAAGTCGTGGCCCCACAGGCTCACGGCGGTGGACTCCCGTGCCACCCAGTCCGAATCGTCGACCTGCACGCCCTCGCAGCCGTACTCGCAGTCGAATCCACCGGGCGTCTTCATGTAGAAGCTCAGCATCTTGTCGTTGACGTGCCGGCCGAGTGAGGCCGACATCCTGACCTTCTTGCGCAGTGCCCGGTCCAGCCCGAGTCCCACGTCGTCGGCCGACGCGACCTCGACCATCAGGTGGATGATCCCCGTGGGGTTGGGGAACGGGGTGAACGCCAGCGAGTGATGGCGGGGGTTGCAGCCGAGGAAACGCAGCCACGCGGGCTCCCCGTCGGCCGGTCGACCGACGATCTCCGGCGGCAGGCTCATCGAGTCACGGAGGGCGAACCCGAGGACGTCCCGGTAGAACTCCAGCGCCGCCGCCTCGTCCGGGGTGGAGAGCACGATGTGGCCCGCCCCCTGGTCGCCGGTGACGAACTCGTGCCCGTAGGGGGTCGGGATGCGGCGGTGCTGCAGAGCGATGGTGTGGTAGATCTCCAGCGTGAACCCGGCGGGGTCCTGGCAGGTGATCAGTCCGCGAACCCTGCGGTCCCGCTTCACCTCGTCCGGGGCGTCCTGCCAGGCCACCCCGGCCGCGTCGAGACGTCGCCTGACATCGTCGAGCTCCGCCTCGTTCGCGCACTCCCAGCCCACCGCGGCGAGCGCGTCCTCCGGTCCGGGGACGATGATCCACCGGTGCGGGTTCTCGTCCATACGGAAGTAGAGTGCATCCGGGTCGTCGCCCTTGCCCTCGACGAATCCGAGCACCTTGGTGCCGTACTCGCGCCAGGCGTCCATGTCGGTGGCGTAGATCCGCACGTATCCGAAGTTGCTTATTGCCATGCCAAGTCAGTCCTCTCGATCCGCTCGGGCGGATCAGACCATCGAATCCGTGACCTTTTCACCGAACTCGTTCTGTCCGTACATGATGTACGCCTTGGTCGCCTCGTTGGCCGCGTGCACCCGACCGGCGTTGGCATCGCGCCAGAAGCGCTGGATCGGCGAGGTGTCCTCGAGCGCGCGGGCGCCGGAGTTCTGGAACAGCAGCCCGATCGCGTCGATCGAGCGCTGGGTGGCGCGGACCTGGTCCCGACGGGCGCGGGTGCGGATGTCCATACCCGGGACGTCGCCGGCCTTGATCAGGTCCATCTCCTCGCGGACGTTCCGCATGAGCTGCAGCCACGCGGCGTCGATGTCACCCGCGGCCTCGGCGAGCCGGACCTTCGCGAACGGGTCGTCCTTGACCTTGGTGCCGAATGCGGCACGGACCCGCGCGCGCTGGTGCTCGCGGTGCACCTCGTAGCACCCGAACGCCATGCCGACGATCGGGGTGGAGATGGTGGTGGGGTGGATGGTGCCCCACGGCATGCGGTAGATCGGGTTGGTGTTGACCTCCAGCCCCGGGCTGGTCGTGTTGGCCATGTCACCGAAGGACAGCACGCGGTGCGCGGGGATGAGGGCGTCCTTGATCAGGATGTCGTTCGACCCGGTGCCCTTGAGTCCGGCGACGTGCCAGACGTCGAGGATCTCGTACTGGGACTTCTCCACCAGGAAGGTGCAGAAGTCGATCATCTTGCCGTTGCCGTCCAGCACGGGACCGCCCACGAACACCCAGTCGGCGTGGTCGCAGCCCGAGGACCAGGACCACTTGCCGTTGAGGAGGAACCCGTCGTCGGTCTTGGTGGCCGCGCCCATCGGGGCATAGGAGGAGGAGATGCGGACGGTGGTGTCCGAGCCCCACACGTCCTCCTGCGCCTGCTGCGGGAACAGGGCCAGGTGCCAGTTGTGGATCCCCAGGATGCTCGCGCACCACCCGGTGGACGGGCAGGCCGACGCGATGGTCATGGCAGCGGTGTAGAACGCCTCCATGTCCGCCTCGTACCCGCCCCACTGGGCGGGCTGACAGAGCTTGAAGAAGCCGGCCTCGTCGAGCTCCGCGATGTTCTGCGGATGGACCCTGCGCAGGTCCTCGGTCTCCTGCGCACGCTCGGCGAAACCGGGCAGCAGTGCTTTGATCCGGTCGATGACCTCGTGGTTGGCGTGCTCGCTCATGTGATCCCTCTCTGGCTTTTGTGGGCCGCTTGGCCTTAGACTAGAACACGTTACAGTTTTGCACCAGACTGAACCGCCCGGAACTCAGGCTATGGCACCCCGTGCCAGCGCCGACAGGGATTGGTTGTGACCGGCATCCCGATTCTATAACCTGTTCTCATCCGGCTCATGCCCTCAGGAGGATCATCATGACCGCACTCGGCTCGGCCCCCGGAGCTGTCCGCGAGATCGACACGGGCGAGACCCGGGATCGTTACGCGCGCGGCTGGCACTGCATCGGCACCGTCAAGGAGTTCAGCGACGGCGCCCCCCACTCCATCCAGGCCTTCGGCACCAAGCTGGTCGTCTGGGCGAACGACGAGGGTGAGATCAACGTCCTCGACGCCTACTGCCGGCACCTCGGCGGCGACCTCTCCGACGGGGAGGTCAAGGACGGCAACATCGCGTGCCCGTTCCACGACTGGCGGTGGGGCGGTGACGGCAAGTGCAAGGGCATCCCCTACGCCAAGCGCGTCCCGCTGCGCGCCAGGACCCGCGCCTGGATCACCAACATCCAGTCCGGCCAGGTCTTCGTCTGGCACGACCATGAGGGCAACCCGCCCCGCGACGAGGACGCGATCCCGGTCATCGCGGAGTACGGCACCGGCGAATGGACCGACTGGGAGTGGAACCGCCTCGTGATCGAGGGCTCCAACTGCATGGAGATCGTCGACAACGTGGTCGACATGGCCCACTTCTACTACATCCACTTCGCGTTCCCCACGTACTTCAAGAACGTCTTCGAGGGTCAGACCGCCACCCAGTACCTCAACACCAAGGGCCGGCCGGACCACGACCCGACGGGCGGCAAGTACGGCGACACCCTGCTCGAGTCCGAGGCGTCCTACTTCGGTCCGGCGTACATGATCAACCCCCTCAAGCAGATGTACGGGGACTTCGAGACCGAAGCGATCCTCATCAACTGCCACTACCCGATCGACCAGAACTCGTTCGTGCTGATGTACGGGCTGTCGGTGAAGAAGCCGGCGGGCTTCGACGACGCGACGGCCGCCAAGATGGCCGCGAAGATCGCCACCTTCTTCGGCGAGGGCTTCCTCCAGGACGTCCGCATCTGGCAGCGCAAGTCGCAGATCGCCAACCCGCTCCTGTGCGAGGAGGACGGTCCCGTCTACCAGCTCCGCCGGTGGTACGAGCAGTTCTACGTGGACCGCGACAAGGTCGAGCCCGAGATGCAGGAGCGGTTCGAGTTCGAGGTCGACACCACCGCCGCCAACCAGTACTGGGAGGGCGAGGTCGCCGAGAACATGCGCAAGCAGGAGGCCGGTGAGGCCGAGATCTCGGACGAGCAGACCCAGTACACCGGCATGGCCGAGGTCGCCGGGGAAGCGAGCGCCTCCCGCGCGGAGAAGTGATGTTCAAGCAACACGACTCGCGGCGCGCGCCCACCTGGGACGAGACCGACCCGGCGCGCGCCGCGCGGCTGCACGGCGACACCGATCTGGACCGCGAGACCTACACCCGGGCGGGTTTCCACCCCGTCGAGTGCCGCGCGTGCGGTACCTGTGTGTCCGTCCGGAAGAACAGCGAGAAGCACACCTCCATCCAGTGGACCGCGAGCAGTGACCGCGCGTGCCCCGTCCTCGCCGAATGGCGGGACGGCGGCGAGCGGCCGCAGGGGGAGGACACCTGCCCACGGATGCTCGCGAGCATCCGGTACGCCTACGCGGAGGGTCTGATCACCCTCGCCGAGGGTGTCGATCCTGCTGACGCCGATCACATGGTCAACCCGCTGTACGTCCCGGAGTAAGACGTCCGGGAGTGATCTCCCGCCCCGCCGCATTCAAGCGATAGGCTCCCAATCCATGACCGCCACCCCACAACTCGGCTCCTTCGTGCGCGAACTCTCGATCGCCGAGGTGATCGAGGAGACCGCCGACGCCAAGTCGATCGTCTTCGAGATCCCCGCCGGTGCCGAGGAGGACTTCCGGTACACCCCCGGACAGTTCCTGACCCTGCGGATCCCCAGTGACCAGACCGGGTCCGTGGCGCGCTGTTACTCGCTCTCGAGCTCCCCCACCGAGGACTCCCGACTCAAGGTGACCGTCAAGCGAACGGTCGACGGGTACGGATCCAACTGGCTGTGTGACAACGCCGAGGTCGGCATGACCATGCACGTGCTGGCCCCGTCGGGCATCTTCACGCCCAAGAACCTCGACCAGGACTTCATCCTCCTGGCCGCCGGCTCCGGGGTCACCCCGGTCATGTCGATCCTCAAGTCGGCGCTCGCCCAGGGCACCGGTCACATCGTCATGGTGTACGCCAACCGTGACGAGAAGTCGGTGATCTTCAAGGACGAACTGCAGGCCCTGCAGCGGGAGAACCCCGATCGGCTCACCGTGCTCCACTGGCTCGAGTCGGTGTCGGGCATCCCCTCCCCCGAGATGATCGGCAATCTCCTGCACCCGGTGGCGGCCAAGCGCCAGTCGTACATCTGCGGCCCGGCGCCGTTCATGGAGACCGTCAAAGACGGGCTCCGCCGCTCGGGTGCCGACATGCACCTCATCCACACCGAGGCGTTCTCCTCGATCGAGGGCGATCCGTTCGCCGAGATCGTGATCGACGACTCGCCTGGAGACGACGGCGCCGGGCCGGCCACGGCGATCGTGGAGCTCGACGACGAGACCCACGAGGTCTCGTGGCCCCGCAACACCCCGCTGCTCGACGTCCTGCTGTCGAAGGGCATCAAGGCGCCGTTCTCCTGCCGCAAGGGCGAGTGCTCCGCCTGTGCCTGCATTCTCAAGTCCGGCGAGGTCGAGATGATCCACAACGGGATCCTCGACCCGGAGGAGGTCGAGGAGGGGTACGTACTGAGCTGCCAGCTCCTGCCCAAGACCGATCGCGTCGAGGTCTCGTACTCCGAGTGACAGACTGCAGGGCGTGAACCACCCTGTCGTCACCTTCACCTCCCGATACGGCTCCACCCGCAAATACGCGAACGCTCTCGCCGAGAGGATCGGGACGCGCGCCGTGGATCTCGCCTCGATCGGGAACGCGGCCGCCGCCGACCCGTTGATCGTCCTCGCACCTCAATACGTCACGACGATCCTCGGTCGGCGACGCATCATCCGGGCGATCCGCTCGGCTCCGGGCCCCGCGGCCCTCGTCGTCGTCGCCCTGTCCCCCGCCGACGACCCTGGTCGCGGCACCCTCGCGCAGAAACTCGTGGCGGCCTCCGGTCGCGAGGTCACCGTCTTCCAGTTGCGCGGCGACCTGGACCCGGACCGGCTGCGGTGGGCGGACCGCGTACTCATGGCTGCCCTGCGCAGAGAACTGCGCAAGACGCCGGACGAACCGATGGCCCGCCTCCTGCTGAACCGCGAGCGGGTGGAGTTCGTCGACGAGTCCACCCTCGGGCCGATCGTGGACTGGGCGCAGGGTCACACCACGACCGGCACCTGACGGTCCCGTCGACGAACTGCCGCGTTCTGTACTGATGCGGTCTAGACGCCCGCCTGCTCCTTCTGGATCTCCAGCGCGATGTCGATCAGCTGGTCCTCCTGTCCGCCCACCAGGCGGCGCTCGCCCGCGCGGATGAGGATCTCCGATGAGGGCACGCCGTACCGGTTCGCGTGGCCCTCGGCGTGCTTGAGGAAGGACGAGTAACAGCCCGCGTATCCGAGCATCAACGCCGACCGGTCGACCACGCACTCGGTCGGCATGAGCGGCCGCACCACGTCCTCGGCCGCGTCGGCGATCTTGAAGAAGTCCACGCCGGTGGTGATGCCGAGCTTGTCGCACACGCCCACCAGTGCCTCGACGGGAGTGTTGCCGGCGCCGGCGCCGAAGCGGCGGGTCGAACCGTCGATCTGCTGCGCGCCGGCGCGGATGGCCATGATCGAGTTCCCGACGCCCACGTCGAGGTTCTCGTGCCCGTGGAAGCCGACCTGCGCGTCGTCGCCGAGCTCCGCGACCAGCGCGGCGACCCGGTCTGACACCTGGTCCATGACGAGCGCGCCCGCCGAGTCGACGATGTACACGCACTGACACCCCGCGTCGGCCATGATGCGGGCCTGCTTCGCGAGCACCTCCGGGGGTTGGGTGTGGCTCATCATGAGGAACCCGACGGTCTCCAACCCGAGCTCACGGGCGTATCCGAAATGCTGGATCGAGACGTCGGCCTCGGTGCAGTGGGTGGCGACCCGGCAGATCGACCCGCCGTTGTCCCGCGCGGCCAGGATATCGTCCTTGATCCCCAGTCCCGGCAGGGTGAGGAACGCGATCTTGGCCTGCGTGGCGGTCTCGGCCGCCACCTTGATGAGGTCCTGGTCGTAGGACTTGGCGAAGCCGTAGTTGAAGGACGCACCGCCGAGGCCGTCGCCGTGGGTGACCTCGATGACGGGGACCCCGGCCCCGTCGAGCGCCGCGACGACCTCGCGGACGTCGTCGACGGAGAACTGGTGCCGCTTGTGGTGCGAGCCGTCACGCAGCGACGAATCGGTGATGCGGATGTCGAGTTCAGGGCTGTACGCGCGGGCGTCTGCGTTGTACGGGTTGGTCCTGTCCATGGTCCTCACACTCCCAGCGTGGTGGTGGTGAGCTCGGTCCTGCCGAGCCGGGTCCGGGCGATGTCCTCGCCGACCTTCGTGGCGGCGGCGGTAATGATGTCGAGGTTCCCGGCATACGGCGGCAGGAAGTCCCCGGCCCCCTCGACCTCGACGAAGATGGCGACACGCGCCATCCCCCCGGTGATCTCGGTGGGCGGATCGAACTGTGGTTCCTGGAGCAGCCGGTACCCCGGCACGTACTCCTGGATCTCCTTCTCGCGCTTGCGGATGGCGGTGGTGATGAGGTCCTGGTCGGCGCCGGAGGGGATCGCGCAGAAGATGGTGTCGCGCATGATCATCGGGGGCTCGGCGGGGTTGAGGATGATGATCGCCTTGCCCCGCTTGGCGCCGCCGACCTTCTCGATGGCCAGCTTGGTGGTCTCGGTGAACTCGTCGATGTTCGCGCGGGTGCCCGGCCCCGCCGACTCGGAGGAGACCGAGGCGACGATCTCCGCGTATTCCACCGGGACGACCGAGGAGACCGCGTGGACCATCGGGATGGTGGCCTGGCCGCCGCAGGTGACCATGTTGTGGTTCGGCGCGTCGACGTGGTCGTGCAGGTTGGCGGGCGGGATGACCATCGGGCCCACCGCGGCGGGGGTGAGGTCGATGGCGGTGATGCCCGCGGCTTCGTAGCGGGGCGCGTAGGCCTTGTGGACGTAGGCGCTGGTGGCCTCGAACAGCAGGTCGGGCTTCTCGCCTCCCGCCTCGATCGCGGCCAGCAGTTCATCGGCCCCGCCAGACATGCAGGTCAGTCCGTGGTCTGCGGCGCGCTTCATCCCCTCGGACTCCGAATCGATGCCGATCATCCACTTGGGCTCGATGAACTCGCTGCGCTCGAGCTTGTACATAAGGTCGGTGCCGATGTTTCCCGACCCGACTATCGCGGCGGTGAGCATGGTCTTCTCTGTCATACCGACAGTCTCTCCACCTGTCTTCTCCGCCACAATCAGGCGTGCCGCTCAGCGGAACAGCTTGCGTGACGGAACCCGGAGTCGCCCGTCAGGCGGGGTGGGTGCGGTGGGCGCCTGGTGGGTTGGTGAGGTGGCCGTCGTCGGTGATGAGGCGGTCGAGGTGTTGGCGCCATCGGTGGTCGAGGATCCGGTCGCGCGCTTGGGCCAGTGGGCCGTGTGGGGTGGTGCGGTGTTCGTGTCCGGTTTCGGTGATGATGGTCAGTTCGCCGAGGGGTCCGGGCCGGTAGGCGCAGTGGCCGAAGGTCTTCTCGCGGTGGTGCTTGCGGCACAGGCAGATCAGGTTCCATTCGGCGGTGGGTCCGCCCAGTTCCGGGCGCAGGTGGTCGAAGGCGATGACGTGGTCGATCTCGCAGTCGCGTGCGTCAACCGTGCAGCCGGGGTGGCGGCAGGTCCCGTCACGCAACCGGATCCTCTCGGCCAGCGCCGGGGTGATGAAGTACTTGAGCACCGCATCCGGCGTGTCCTGAACGCCCGGTTGCGGGTCGATCAAGTCGAACCGCACCTTGGCGTCGCCGCCGGAGAGCAGTTCCTCGCACAGCCAGTCGAA
>NZ_JAALEB010000126.1:0-2723 GCF_014145165.1 Dietzia sp. Cai40
ATCGCGCTGGAGGGCCCGGACCACTTCGCGGCCCTGATCATCGAGTCGGTGCCCGGCACGGTCGGGATCATGGTGCCGCCGGCCGACTACCTGCGCGGTGTGCGGGAGATCTGCGACAAGTACGGGATCGTCATGATCTGTGACGAGGTCATGTCCGGCTTCGGGCGCACCGGCGCCTGGCTGGCCCTGGACAACTTCCGGTCCGGAGACGACGACTGGGCCCCCGACCTCATCACCTTTGCCAAGGGTTCCAACTCCGGCTACGTCCCCCTGGGCGGGGTGATCCTGCACGACCGGATCGCCGCCTCCTTCGAGACCACCCCCTACACCGGTGGCCTGACCTACGCCGGGCACCCGCTGGCCTGCGCCTCCGTGGTGGCCACGATCAACCTGATGCGTGACGAGAAGATCGTCGAGAACGCCCGCACGATCGGCGAGGACGTGATCGGCCCGCGCCTGCGCGAGCTCGCACGGACGCACCCGTCGATCGGCGAGGTCCGCGGCCTGGGAGTGTTCTGGGCCGTGGAGATGGTGGCCGACCGCGAGACACGCGAGCCCCTCGCCCCCTACGGTGGGACATCGGAGGCCATGGCCAGGACCTTCGCCGCCGCCAAGTCCGACGGCGTGCTGTTGTTCATGAATTACAACCGATTCCACATCGTTCCGCCCTGCATCATCACGGCCGACGAGGCGAACGCGGGGCTCGATATCTTCGACCGCGCACTCGATGTGGCCGATTCCTATGTGGGGAGCTGACCGGACATGGCGCTGATACTGGGCCTGATCGTCAACGCCGTCGCCCTGTGGGTGGCGACTCTGATCGTGCCGGGGATCTCCCTGTACGAGACCGCGGGTGTCGCCGACATTGACGCCGGCGCCATCGACAATGAGGTGAGCGTGCCGACTATCGCGGCGCTGCTCATCGTGGCCGTGGTGTTCACGCTGATCAACGCGGTGATCAAGCCGATCGTGCAGCTGCTGTCGCTGCCGCTGACCATCCTCACGCTGGGGCTGTTCCTGCTGGTGATCAACGCGCTGATGCTCATGCTCACCAGCTGGGTCACCACGACGTTCCAGCTGTTCGGTGCCGAGTACCTGGTGAGCGGGTTCTGGGCGGCGTTCTTCGGGGCGATCGTGATCGGCCTGGTCAACTGGGTGCTGGGCATGGTGCTCCCCACGCGCGCCCGGGACTGAGGTCCGGCCGCTGCACCGAGCCCGGCCGCTGCACCGAGCCCGGCCGCTGCACGAGAAGAGCGTTCCGCACACATCCGCCGAGCTTGGAGGCAGGTGTGCGGAACGCTCTTTTCGATGGGAGAGGTGGGTCCGTCAGACGACGCTCAGGAGCCGAAGGCGGCCGAGGAGATCGCGTTCGGGGACCAGCCGCGCGCGGCGGTGTCGCGGATGAACTGCATCTGCGGGTAGAACGAGTTGCCCGGGCAGGCGGTCCCGCCCCAGTCGCGGTGGCCCGAGACGGCCGGCATGTTGCGCGTGGCACCGCCCTGCGGGTTGCGGTAGGTGATGCCGCCCCGCGGGTTGATGCCCGTGGCCGAACAGAGGGCACGAACGCAGTCGATGGTCGCGCCCACGGCAGCGGGGGTCGGCGGCGCTCCGGTGAAGTCGCCCAGCACGCAGATCCCGATATTGCCGTTGTTGACGCCGCCCGTGTGGCCCGCGGTGACCACCGGGGGAGCGATGCCGGCGACCGGAGGCACCTGGAAGACCGGGGTCCCGCCGACGGTTCCGCCGCGGCCCTGGTAGATCCGGCCCTCCGGGTCGATGAGCAGGTGGTACCCGACGTCGCCCCAGCCCAGTGTGTTGGCGTGGTAGTTGTAGATCGCGCGCACACTCGCGGCGCGGTCCGGTCCCACGGGCGAGGCCGTGTGGTGGATCGTGATCGCCTGCGCCGGGTGGAACTGCGGTGCCCAGCGGTTCCCCGAGACGTCACCGGCGCCCCATGCCGCCCGCGGGATGATCGGCAGGCCGAGCGTTCCGACGCTGCCCAGGCTGTAGTTGCGCGGTGCAGCCCGGCCGTCGTCGAACGCGGTGGCACGGGCGCCGGCGGGAGCGTCGACCTCGTAACCCACGGACCCCTGCGGCGCGGCGACGAGATCGGACGCGGGAGTGCTGCCGCTGTCCGGGGCGGAGTCCATCGCCTCGAGCGGGAGCCAGTCGCCCACCGAGCCGTCGGGGAACGCGAACCGGATCCGGCCGGCGATCTCCTCGGCGCTGGGGAAAGTGACCCCCACGTAGCCGAGAGGGCCGTTCGGCTGGATCATCCCGCTGCCGGTCGGGACCGACTTGAGCAGGTCCTGGGCCATGCCGAGGGAACCGGTGTCGAACGGGTTGGCCCCGGCGAGGGGGCCACGGACGGAGGAGGCGACTGCGACGCCCACCCCGACTGACGCGGCGGTGAGAAACCCACGGCGTGAAACGGGCATAAGGGTGTACTCCAGACTTGTACTGCAGAAACTGACGCCTGGCATATCGGCGCGATCGACGGCCACATTACGCGCTCGGCGTAACCAAATCGAGACCTACGTTACCGAAGTGATACATGTGGCGAGTGAGGTTCATGAGGCGTATCCGGAGCCTCTACTAGGGGGAATCGGCGGGCCCGACGCCGGGCCACGGGCCTACTCGGTCACTGGCCACGCGCGCCCGGGCCCCACTCGGTCGCCGATCACGCGCGCCCGGGCCCCACTCGGTCGCCGGTCACGCGCGCC
>NZ_JAALEB010000127.1:0-4432 GCF_014145165.1 Dietzia sp. Cai40
CCCCCTCGAGCGCCGCGCGGTCCAGCGGCAGCCGGTCGTCGGCGGCGAGCCGGTCGACGAGGTCGGGCTCGCGGCCCTCCTCCCGCATCGCCAACGCCACCGCCACCGCGTTCTCCTTGATCGCCTCGTGCGCGACCTCTCGGCCGACCCCGGCCCGGACGGCCGCCATGAGGACCTTGGTGGTGGCGAGGAACGGCAGGTAGCGCTGGAGCTCCTTGTCGATCACGGCCGGGTACGCCCCGAACTCGTCGAGCACGGTCAGGAACGTCTCGAACATGCCGTCCAGCGCGAAGAACGCATCCGGCAGAGCGACACGACGCACCACCGAGCAGAAGACGTCGCCCTCGTTCCACTGCGCGCCGGCGAGCTCGGCGGCCATGGAGCCGTACCCGCGGAGGACCACCTGGAGCCCGTTGACCCGCTCGCAGGACCGGGTGTTCATCTTGTGCGGCATCGCCGACGACCCGACCTGGCCGGGCTGGAAACCCTCGGTGACCAGCTCGTGTCCGGCCATCAGCCGGATCGTGTGGGCCAGCGAGGACGGGCCGGCGCCCAACTGGACCAGCGCGGAGACGACCTCGTGGTCGAGGGACCGCGGGTACACCTGGCCGACCGAGTCCAGGGTCCGGGAGAAGCCCAGGTGCCCGGCGATGCGGCTCTCGAGCTCCGACATCTTCCCGGCGTCGCCCCCGAGCAGGTCGAGCATGTCCTGCGCGGTGCCCATCGGGCCCTTGATACCGCGCAGGGGGTACCGCTCCATCAGTGAGTCGACCCGCTCGAGCGCCAACAGCAGCTCATCGGCCGCGGAGGCGAAGCGCTTGCCCAGGGTGGTGGCCTGCGCGGCGACGTTGTGGCTGCGGCCGGCCATCACCTGATCGCGGTGCGCCACCGCGTGCTCGGCCAACCGGCGAACCGCCGCCACCCCGCGGTCGCGGACCAACTCGAGGGAGCGGATCACCTGGAGCTGCTCGACGTTCTCGGTGAGGTCCCGGCTCGTCATTCCCTTGTGGATCTGCTCGTGTCCGGCGAGGGCGTTGAACTCCTCGATCCGGGCCTTGACATCGTGCCGGGTCACCCGCTCGCGCTCGGCGATCGACGCCAGGTCCACGCGATCGATCACGGCCTCGTAGGCCTCGATCACACCGTCGGGAACGGTGACTCCCAGATCACGCTGGGCGCGCAGGACCGCGATCCACAGCTGCCGCTCGAGCACGATCTTGTGCTCGGCGGACCACAGAGTGGCCAGGTCGGCGCTCGCGTAGCGCGAGGCGAGGACGTTGGAGATCCGGGGCTTGGTGGCCCGGGCGGGTACGGCGTTCTGGGCGGTCACGCCCCCAGTATCGCAGCCCGGTCAGGAGATCATCGAGCCGCCGGTGGACCCGGCGAGGATCTCGCGTGCGTTGAGGTAGACCTGATCCACCGTCAGCGGCGCCTCGAGCAACAGCCACGGGCGGGTGATGTAGACGATGGTGGTGATGATCTCGGCGGAACCCATGCGCCGACGTTAACCCGTGGGCGGCTGATGCGGGACCAGTACGGCCTCCAGTCGGTCCATCGCCTCGGCGATCTCGGCGGTGTCCCCGGCGAAGCTCAGGCGCACCGTGTGCCGACCGTCGACGGTGTCGAAGTCGACGCCGGGTGTCAGCGCGACCCCCGTGCGTTCGAGGATCTCCGCGCACCACGCCACCGAGTCGTCGGTCCATTGCGAGACGTCGAAGTAGGTGTAGAAGGCTCCGTCGGGAGGTGCGGTCTCCCCCACCCCGAGTCCGGCGAGTCGGCGCAGCACGAGCTCGCGGTTCCGGGCGTACCGCTCCACGTGTGAGTCGAGCTCGCCTGCCGAGTCCTCGGTGAACGCGGCGACGGCGGCGAACTGGGCGTGCGCGGGCGGGCAGATGGTGAGGTTGCCGATGAGCCGGTCCACGGGGGCGCCCAGGTACCGCGGCAGCAGCATCCACCCGATCCGCCAGCCGGTCATGGAGAAGTATTTGGACACCGAGCCCATCACCACGGACTCGCGGCTCGTCCGCCATGCGCTCGCGCACTCCCGGCCGTAGGTGACGCCGTGGTAGATCTCGTCGCTGACCAGCAACGTGCCGTTGGCCTCGCACCAGCGCGCGAGGGCGGCGAGCTCGGCGGCGTCGATGATCGTCCCGGTCGGGTTGGCGGGACTGGCCACGATGAGGCCGGCGGGTGGGTGGCCCAGCTCCACCGTGACCGCCTCGAGCTGCGCGACCGTGGGTTGGTACCGGGTCCCGGGGCCGCAGGCGATCTCGTGGACGCGGCAGCCCAGGGCCTGGAGGGTGTTGCGGTAGGCGGGGTACCCGGGGCGGGCCATGACGACGGTGTCCCCGGGATCGAACGCGGCCAGGAAGAGCACCGTGAATCCGCCGGACGACCCGGTGGTGACGACGACGTCGTCGGCGGTCACCTCGACACCGTCCACCCGCCGGTGGTGGTCCGCGATCGCCTCCCGGAGCGGTCGGATTCCGATCGCCTCGGTGTAGCCGAGGATCTCGCCGTCCACCGCGCGCCGTGCGGCCTCCAGCACCGGCCCGGGCGCCGGGGTCGAGGGCTGCCCGGCACACAGGGAGATCACGTCGCCGTGGGTCTCCTGACGCCGCGCCGCCGCGGCCAGGACACTCATGACGTGGAACGGCTCGACGGCCGACCTGAGAGAGGGGGTACGCGCGACGCTCATGCCCCCGACGCTATCGCCCCCGTCAGGAGGTCAGTCCGAACACCCACACCAGGAGGGTCATGGTGACGAGCGTGATGAGCACGATCCCCACGAGGTTGAGCCACACCCCGCCGCGGATCATCTGGCCGATCGTCACGTATCCGGATCCGTACGCGATGGCGTTGGGCGGGGTCGCCACCGGCAGCATGAACGCGCAGGTGGCGGCCAGGGCGACCGGGACCGCCAGCAGCATCGGGTCGAGCCCGAGACCCAGCGCCACCCCACCCGCGACCGGCAGGAACGTCGCAGCGGTCGCGGTGTTGCTGGTCAGTTCGGTCAGGATGAGGACCCCGCCGGCGGCGACGACGACCAGCAGGACGACCGGCAGGCCACCGAGGGCGGCGGACTTCTCACCGATCCAGTCGGTGAGCCCGGACCCGGAGAACTGGGCCGACAGCGCCAGCCCGCCGCCGAAGAGCAGGAGCACCCCCCAGGGCAGGGCGAGCGCGGCCTCCCACGTCAACAGGCGAACGCCACGCGCGGTGCCGGCGGGAAGCAGGAACAGCACGAGTCCGGCGATCAACGCGATCCCCGCGTCGGAGACGGGCGGGTCCTCCCACACCAACGGCACGGTCACCCACGCGACGGCGGCGGCGACGAACACGGCCAGGACGCGTTTCTCGCCCGACGAGATGGGGCCGAGGCTGCGCAGCTCGTCGTCGAACAGTTGCCGCCCCCCGGGGATCCGCTCCACCTCCGGCTTGAACAGCACCTTGGTGAGCAGGAACCAGGCGACCAGGAGCATCACGATCGACAGTGGGAGACCCACCATCATCCACCGGCCGAAACCCAGGATGATGCCGTGCTCGCTCTCGAGGTAGCCGGCGAGCAGGGTGTTGGGCGGGGTTCCGATGATCGTCGCCAGCGATCCGATCGACGCGGCGTAAGCGATGCCCAACATGAGGGCGGTCCCGAAGTTCGACCGGATGACGGCCTTCTTGACCTCGTCGGACGTCGGGTCCGACGAGGAGTCCATCCGGGGCATCGACCCCTCGGGGTCGTCCTCCTGCCCTCCGGACCCGGTCCCGCCCAGTTCGGAGGCGAGCATGAGGACGGAGACGCCGATCGGCAGCATCATCACGGCCGTGGCGGTGTTGGACACCCACATGCTCAGGAAGCCGGTCGCGATCATGAACCCGGCGATGACCCGTGTCGAGCGGGTGCCCATCGCCCGGACCGTCAGCAGGGCGATCCGTCGGTGCAGGTTCCACCTCTGCATGGCGATCGCGATGAGGAATCCGCCCATGAACAGGAAGATGATGTTGTTGCCGTACTGGGCGCCGACGTCGTCGACCGAGATGTCCTGACCCAGCACCGGGAACGCGATGAGCGGCACCAGCGCCGTGGCGGGGATGGGGATGCACTCGGTCATCCACCAGATCCCCAGCAGCACCGCCACGGCAGCGGTCAGTCGCGCATTGTGCTCCAGGTCCCCCGGCATGACCGTGTAGACCAGCACCGCGGCCGCGACCCCGGCGACGGTCCCGACCACACTGCGGACGAACTCGCCGCGGGGCACGGCGCCGTCGCGCTCACCGGGCGACTTCTGCTCGATCTCCGCGCCGCGGTCCGGGTCCGGGTCCAGGCCGCTCAGGTGGGGGGCCATGACCATCCTCCGGCCCCTCGGCCGATCACGGTCGCCGGTTGCCATCGCCTTCTCCCTCGCGCGCCACGCGTCCCGGAGCGCCCCCCCCC
>NZ_JAALEB010000128.1:0-2479 GCF_014145165.1 Dietzia sp. Cai40
GATGCTGCCGACCGAGTCGGTGAGCAGGTCCAGGGGCAGGAGGGTGTCGACGGCGAGGGCGACGAGCGCGCCGGCAGCCGACGCCCCGAGGGTCCAGACCGCCGACCTCGCGGTCTCGCGCCCGCGCAGGGAGCCGAGCCTGCGGCGTAGCAGGATGTATCCGGCCACCGCGCCCACGACCCAGCCGATCCCGTTGGCCAGGGCGAGGCCGATCACCACGTGGGAGCGTTCGTTCGCGACCAGCGGGACGATGAGCGACAGGACCACGCGGACGATGGTGATCGCGAGGATCATGACGGTCGGGGTCCAGTAGTCCTCGCGGGCGTAGAACACCCGCTGCTGGAGCAGGACCACCGCGTACGGCACCAGGGTGAACGCCCCGAAGGCCAGGGTGAGGCCGAGGATGTCGGCGTTCTGGGCGTCGAAGTTGCCGTACCGGAACAGGCCGGTCGCGATGGTCGGGCCGAAGGCGGTCATGAAGGCGATGATCGGCAACAGGCCGAAGAGGGACAGCCTGGTGCCGAGCGAGATGTCGCGCACGACCGCGTCCGTCCGCCCGGCGACGCCGTTGTCGGCCAACCGCGGGTTGATGGCCGTCAGGAGGGTCACACCGATGATCCCGTAGGGCACCTGGAGCAGCAGCCAGTACGTGCCGTAGATGGCGATGGCCGCCTCGTCGGCGGCGGAACCGATGCGGTTGGTCATGACCAGACCGACCTGCGAGATGAACACGTAGGACAACCCGGCGAGGGCGTTGCCCCCGAACTGGCGGATCCGGGGGTCCAGCCCCCACTGGGGACGCAGGACCACGCCGGCACGGCGCAGCGCGGGCAGCAGGACCGCGGCCTGCACCACCACGCCGAGGGTCGTGCCCAGGCCGAGCAACAGGATCGGGGCGCTGAGGAGGTTGACCGGGGCCGCCGGGTCGATGCCGCTCCCGACCACGGCGAACAGGGCCAGGGTCGCGATGGCCACCAGGTTGTTCCACACCGGGGCCCACGCACCGGGTCGGAAGATCCCGTTGTAGTTGAGCACGGCGAGCATGACCGAGAAGACGCCGTAGAAGAAGATCTGCGGCAGCAGCAGGAAGGCGAACGCCGTGGCGAGGTCCGTGTTGACCTCACCGTCCCCGAGGTTGAGTTCGGTGAGCAGGGGCGCACAGGCCACCGCCACCACCGTGGCGACCAGCGCCAACAGGGAGGTGGCCGTGAGCAGGCGCCGGATGAACGAGACCCCCCCGTCCGGGTCCTCCTGGGCCGCCCTGGCGAGCAGGGGCATGAACATGGCGGTGAGGACCGACCCCAGGACGAGCTCGGTGATCATGTTGGGCAGCGTGTTGGCGGTGTTGAACGCCGAGGCCACGGCGGGGCCGAGAATGGTGAGGATGAGGATCATCCGGACGAAACCGGTGATCCGGCTGGCGAGGTTGGCCACGGCCATCGACCCCGTGGACCGCATCACCGAGGCGTCGGACGAGTCCCGCGTGGTGGTGCCGGTCCCCCCGCCCCGGGTCGCCGGGCCCGGTGGGATCGGGACCACGGGGTCGACGGGTACCGAGTCGGGCGCGAACGAGTCGGCGACCGGTGGCGGCGAGACGGGGCGTGGCGAGACGCAGCTCCCGGATTCGCGGCGGCGGCCCCGCAGCCCGGGATCCGGTCTACGCAGCCCGGGTTCGGGGGAACCCTGCTCGTCGTTCACGGTCGGTGCCCTTCGTCCGCGGGGTCGAGGATCCCCCGACGGTAGCGCAGGTACCGGCGGCCTCCGAGGACGAGGGCGAGTGCGGCCGCGGCGATCGCGAAGCCCTGCGCGACGGGATACCCACCGGACTGGACCGAGAGTTCGACCGGGTCGGACAGTCGCGTCCCGTCCGGCCCGTGGAGGGCGAAGACCACGGTGTGGCGGACCCCGCCCTCGGAGTCGGACTGGGTGGGGACCTGGAGGGTGCGGGAGCCCGCGGCCGGGATCTGGATGAGACCGACCGGGTCGACGGTGATGTCCTCGGGCGCGGTGACGGTCACGTCCACGCGCACGGGGAACGGCAGCGCGTTGCGGGTCACCAGCATGAGCGGACTGTTGGGACTCGCCATGGTGAACACGCTGCCCGGGGTCAGGAGATCGACGCGCGCCAGCGAGGCGGTCACCGTCTCCCCGAGCCGCGCCAGGCGGGTCGCGCCGCGGTCCCGGGCGGCCGCACCGGTCCCCGTCTCGAAGGTGAGACCGTCCCCGCCGGCGCGTCGACCGGTCTCCGAGATCGCCCGGAGGGCGTCACCCACCAGCGGGTCGAGGTGTGTGGCCGCATCCGCCGAGGTCGGGTCGGAGGTGTCCACCAGCGATCGGAGGGTCCCCGCCCCCGAGAGCGCCCCCGCCAGTCGTCGGACGGTGTCCCCCCCGGGGTCGTCCGCGAAGGGATCGGCGAGTCCGGGGTCCACCGCTCCGGTGGGGTCCTCGGCGAGGCTCCCCTCGGGGATCGTGACGGGAC
>NZ_JAALEB010000129.1:0-17998 GCF_014145165.1 Dietzia sp. Cai40
TCGTGGCGCGTCGAGCAGCCGTTCCCCGAACCCGGTGCTCCCGTCGCGTCGCTCCAGGCCGGACCGAACACGCACGCCGACGCCCCGGAACACGCCCGCTCGTACCCGGGCACCGTGACCCGCTCGGGGACCACGTCGACCCGCTCGAGAAGGGGCTCGACGAGGTCCTGTCCGGGGCTGCCGGGGGCCGAGGCCCGCGGGTCGCCCCACCACATCACGCCGCAGATCGCCGCCACGATCGCCAGCGTGAGGCCGAGTGCCCTGGGGCCGACCGGGGGGACGACCCGCCCGGATGCCCCGGGTCGGGGTCCGGCGGGCACGTGGTCGGTCACGGGGCGATTATGGGTGGCCCCACGCCCCCGGAGGCCGTCAGACGGTGGTCCCGGTCCCGGGCCTGTGGAGGAGCCGGGGGTGTGGGTAACCGGGGTGTGGAAGGGCCGTCGGGGCCCCGGCCCGGCACCGCACCGGAGTGCCGTGTCGGACGGGCGTGCTTACATGTCGTCGTGACCCAGTCCGCCGATCCCCGTCTCCACGCCGTGTGGCAGTCCGGGGTCGTGGGGTTGTGGTGCGACACGGGGTTGCGTCGCCCGCACTCGGTGGCGCCGGCTGCCGCGGTGACGGCCGTGGGCCGTGCCGGGGCCCCGGATGCGGTGGTGGAGTTCCTCTCCGGCTACAGGCTGTCCCACCGGATCGGCATCCGTGCCGTCGTGGACGGCAGGGACAGATCGGCGACGGTGCCCGGGATCCGGATCTCCGTCGGCGCCGCGATCGACCTGTGTCGACTCCTCGGGGCCGAGGACACGTGGGTCGGGTCGGGACTACGGGCGTTCTCCGCCTTGTCCGCGGGTGTCGCGGCGCTCGTGGCCGCGGGCCACGTGGTCCCGTGTCTCACCCGCAGGGACGGGGCGTGGGAGGCGTCCTGGGATCTGGTCGCCTCACCGGTGATCGGGGCGTGGACCACCGAGAGCCTCCAGCGCAGCCACGGGCTGGTCGCCACCCGCGAGGAGCTGGTCCGGCTGCTGTCCGAGCTGGCGGACCACCACGCCCGCACCGCGCTGGCACCCCTGGCGGCAGACCGCCACAGTGATCTCGGTGACGCACTGGTCACCGGTGGTCAGGTGACCTCGGGCGGTCAGGGCCTGGCCGATGCCGTCCGGGAGTTCGGCCGGGCGGCCGCCGCGAAGGACGTCGAGGTGGTGTTCCGGGTGGTCGAACCCTCCGACGACGCCGAGGTGGACCGCGCCGCGACGCCTGGCCACGCCGTGGACGACGACCCGGCTGACGACTCGCCGGGGGAGCGGTCCCGGGATCCCGGTGTGCTCTGGCGGCTGCAGGTGTTGGTCCGGACGGGCGCCGATTCGCTCCGCCCGTTCTCCGACCTCGACGACACCTCCTCCGTGGACGGACCGGTTCGCGACGTGGTCGACCGGGCCGTCCGTTCGTGGCCGCCGCTGACGCGGGCCACCCAGGCGGCCGGTGTTCCCGACCTGCTCCTGCCGACCGATCTCGTGGTCGACCTGGTCGACGAGGGGGTGGAGGCACTCCGGGGCCGCGGGGTCGAGGTCCTGCTGCCGAGGGCCTGGACCAGGATCAGGACAGCGGTCAGGCTGGCCGTCAAGGAGCCCGGGACCGAGTCGGTGGACTCGGGGCACCGGTTGGGCCTCGAACAGCTGGCGGACGTCGACTGGGAGTTGGTGGTCGACGACAACCCGTTGGACGCCACCGAGGCCCGGATGTTGCTCGACGCCGCGTCGGACCTGGTCAAGCTCCGCGGCCAGTGGGTCCGGGCGGACCCGGGTGCGCTCCGGCGGGCGGCCCGCTTCCTCGCCGCCAGGCGTGGCCAGCGGACGACCGCACCCGCTCTGGTCGGGGCGTTGATGTCCGAGGAGGCGGAGGGAGTCGAGGTCCGGTCGCCGGGCACCCTCGACTGGATCCCCTCGTCGTCGTCCCCGGTCGTGCTCCCGGACTGGTTCCGGGCCACCCTGCGTCCGTACCAACTGGACGGTGTCAGGTGGCTCTCGGCGCTCTCCCGGGCCGATACCGGGGCGGTCCTGGCCGACGACATGGGTCTCGGCAAGACGATGCAGGTGCTCGCGCTCACCGCGGTCGAACACGCGGCCGGGAGGTCCGGACCGACACTGGTGGTGGCGCCGCTCACCCTGGTCGCCACGTGGGCCCGGGAGGCGTCGACGTTCGCGCCGGACCTCCGGGTCCACGTCCATCACGGACAGGGTCGGGACCGAGGTGAGGGCGCGGCCGAGAGGATGGCGGACTCCGACCTCGTCCTGACCTCATACGGCACCGCAGCTCGTGACGTCGACCTGCTCACCGGGTTAAGGTGGCGGCGTCTGGTCGCGGACGAGGCGCAGACGGTCAAGAACCCGGCGACCGCGGTGTCCCGGGCGATCAGATCGATCCCCGCGCGGCACCGGATCGCGCTCACCGGGACCCCGGTGGAGAACAGGCTGGACGAACTACGGGCGGTGTTCGACTTCGCCAACCCGGGGCTGCTCGGGTCGGCCAGTACCTTCCGCGCCCGGTTCGCGGTCCCCATCGAATCGCACCGAGACGAGGCCGCGGCCACCCGGCTGCGTGCCCTGGCGGCCCCGTTCGTCCTGCGCCGACTCAAGTCGGACCCGCTCGTGGCCGCGGATCTGCCGGCCAAGCAACACATCAGGGTCGACTCACCACTGACCCGTGAACAGGCGACCCTGTACCAGGCGGTCGTCGAGGACATGATGGAGCAGGTCAGGGACTCCGAGGGTGCGGCCCGCAAGGGTGCGATCCTGTCCGGTCTCACCGCGCTCAAACAGGTGTGCAACCATCCTGCGCACTATCTCGGCGACGGGTCCTCGCTGCTGCGGGGTGGGCGACACCGGTCCGGAAAGCTCGCGGCACTGGACGAGGTCCTCACCGAGATCCTCGACGCGGGGGAGAAGGTCCTGTTGTTCACGCAGTACCGTGCCTTCGGAGATCTGATCATCCCGCTGTTGGAGCGCCGGGCGGCGACCGGGGTCCCGTTCCTCCACGGCGGTGTCACCGCGGGTGGTCGGGCCTCGATGGTCGAGGAGTTCCAGAGCGCGGACGGCCCACCGCTGATGCTCGCCTCCCTCCGGGCGGGCGGGACCGGGCTCACGCTGACCGAGGCCAATCACGTGGTGCATCTGGACCGGTGGTGGAATCCCGCGGTGGAGAACCAGGCGACGGATCGCGTCCACAGGATCGGGCAGACCCGGGTGGTCCAGGTGCGGACCCTCGTGGCGCCCGGGACGGTGGAGGACCGGATAGACGAGTTGCTCGAGTCCAAGCGCGAGCTGGCGGATCTGACGCTCGGCCCCCTCGCGGGTGTGCTCACCGAACTGACAGACGCCGATCTGGCCTCACTCGTCGCGCTGACCGACGAGGGGACGGACGAGACGTGAGCGGGAGAGGAGGGATCCCCACCCGGTCCAAGGCGGGTCCGTTCGGGTCGCACATGTGGAGTCGGCGGTGGTCCTCGGACCTCGAGTCCGGCGTGAGCCGCGGCGAGGCGTTCCTCGGCCGCAAGGACGCGCGCAACGGCAGGGTGCTCTCCCTGGAGCACTCCGGCCGGATCGTGCGGTGCGACGTCGACGGCAGTCAACCGGACCCGTTCTCCGTGGAGTTCGAGTTCGCCCCGCTCGACGCCACGGACACCGACGCGCTCCGTACGGCGCTCCGCCGCGAGGAGGGAGGAGTGCTGGGCGCGCTCTCCGGGGATTTCTCCGACACGGTCGGATTCCTCCTGCTCCCGGCGGTCCACGGCGCCACCCGGTACTCGTGCCGGTGCCCGGTCCAGCCGGGCCCGTGTCGACACGTGCTGTCCGCCGCCCACGTGCTCGTGGAGTGGTGGGACGCCACCCCGGAGGTGATGTTCGCACTCCGGGGACTGAGGGCCGAGACGGTGGGCGCCGTGCTGGGGGGGACCGCGGACGGGGACGTCGGCGCGGTCGCCTTCGACGTGGAGGAGAGCCTGTGGGGCCGGGATCCACTTCTCCCCGCCGTCCCCACCACCGCCCCGGCGGGTCTGGAGGATCTCCTGGACGCACCGGTCACCAGGAGACTCGCCGCGGCCGCGACCGGGGATCCACTCGAACAACTGCGGGTGGTGGCCGACCTGGAGGACTTCCTCGACGCGTTCAGCCGGTATCGGCCGGGGGATCAGCGCCCGTGATCCACCCGGTCGGCGAATCCCGCCGCAGCACTGTCGGAGCCCCCACCTACGATGCGGCCATGGACAGGCGACGGGACGGCGACACGATCCGATTCCTCCACTCGGCCGACTGGCAGCTGGGGATGACACGGCGATTCCTCGGGACCGAGTCACAGGCGGTGTACACGGCGGACCGGCTCGCCGCGGTGGCGTCGCTGGGGGACATCGCCCTCGAGCACGGCGCCGAGTTCGTCGTGGTCGCGGGCGACGCGTTCGAGGACAACGCCGTTCCCCGATCGGTCGTGCTCCGTGCCGCGGAGGTTCTCGCGGCCTTCCCGGTACCTGTACTGATCCTCCCCGGGAACCACGATCCGCTTGACGTGTCGTCGGTACTGAGGTGCCGGGACTTCTCCTCGGCCGTGGACGGCGGGGCCGTCACCGTCATCTGTGACTCCGAGCCCGTGGAGATACGCCCCGGGGTCGAGGTGGTGGGGGTCCCGTGGACCTCCAAGCGCCCGGATCCCGCCCGTCTCCCCGCGTTGCTCGCCGACCTGGGCCCGACCGACTCCCTGCGCATCCTCGTCGCGCACGGTGGCACCGACGAGGTCTACGGCGGTGACTCGCCGTCTGTCGAGGCGATCCGCGTCGCGGAGCTCGAGAGCGCCGTCGGGTCGGGACACCTGGACTACGTGGCCCTCGGCGACAGGCACTCGGTCACCAGTGTCGGTGCCGGCGACAGGATCTGGTTCTCGGGAAGCCCCGAGACCACGGCGTTCGACGACGTCGAGAGGGCGTCCGGTCAGGCTCTGCTCGTCGAGCTCGGGACGCGGAGCCCCACCGGCGGCCGGGGTGACTGTGTGGTGACACCCGTCCGGACCGGACGGTGGTCCTTCCTCGCGATCACCGCGGAGATCGAGACCGAGTCGGACCTCGACGCCCTCGCCGAGCGGATCGAGGCGATCGAGGACAAACCCAGGACGGTCCTCAAGCTGGGCCTCACCGGGACCGTCGGGGTGGCCCTGCGTGCGAGGATCGACGATCTCCTGGAGACGTGGGCGGAGCTGTTCGCGGCCGCATACCTGCGAGAGCGGCTCACCCACCTGGTGGTCCGCGCGGAGGATTCGGACTTCACCGACCTCGTGGACGGCTATGCCGGGCGCGCGGTTCAGGATCTCGTGGAGAAGGCGGCGTCGAACGGATCGGACTCGGAGGACGCCGGCAATGCGCTCAGTCTGCTGTACCGGCTCGTGGACGGAGGCCTGAGGTGATCCTGCACCGGCTGTGTATCGAGGACTTCCGAGGCGTCGACCGGGAGGAGGTGCAGGTGCCCCCCCGCGGGGTCTTCGTGATCGAGGGCCCCAACGAATCGGGCAAGACGAGCCTCATGGATGCACTGGAGATGCTCCTCGAACACAAGGCCTCCTCCGGCCGAGCGGAGATCAAGGCCGCGAGCCCTGTGGGGCGTGACGTCCCGGTGGTGGTGGAGGCCGAGTTCACGATCGACCGCGAGCGGATGCGGTACCGCAAGGAGTTCGTGCGCGGCAAGCGCACGTCGCTCGAGTTCCCGGAGTCCGCGAAGGTGGCGCTGACGGGTGACGACGCCCACGACTACGTGCGGGACCTCCTGGACCGCCGGGTGGACAGGTCCCTGTGGAGAGCGCTGCGTATCGCCCAGGACGAACCCATCGGTCAGGTGGAGGCGGGCAAGGGGATGGAGTCGCTGCGGCGAGCCCTGGACGCCGCGGCCGGCGGGGCCGCTCCCACGGGTGACGACACACTGGTCACCCGGGTCGCGGAGGAACGTCACCGCTACCTGACGGCACGACGCGGGGAGCCCACCGGCGAGCTCGCGCGGTCGGAGACCCGGCTGGCTGACGCACGCACGGCGCTGGACGACGCCAGGGCGGGGCTGTCCGAACTCGATGCCGCGGTGACCGAGCACGCACACCACTCCGCCGCCCACTCCGCCAGGCGATCCTCGCTGGCCGCCGTCGAGGTGGAGGTGGAGCGCCTCGAGGAGGCCGGACGAACCGTCGCACGGTTCCGGGAGCTCCTCCGGGCCGCGGAGGCGGAGGTCGACCGCGCCACGGTGGCGCACGACGCGGCGAGCCGGCTCCACCGGGAGCGCACGGACCTCATCACACGGCGTCAGGAGGAACTGACCAGGGAGACCGACCTGCGATCCGCCACGGAGGCGGCGACGCGGAGGGTGGAACCGGCCGAGATCAGGGCGAGCGAGGCGCGGGCCGCCCTGGAAGCGGCCGAGGAGCGGGTCACCAGGGCCCGCGCACTGGTCGACGCCGAGCGGGACGCGCGCGACCGGGTGCGGCGTCGCGCCGACCTGTCCGACCTCGATTCCCTTCTCAAGACCCTCGGGACGGTCGGGAGGGAACTCGCGGAGAAGGAGTCCGAACTCGCGGATGTCGACCTTCCCGGCGGGACCGTCGAGCGGATCCGCTCCGCGGACACGGCCCTGCGCGAAGCCGTGGTCCGCAGTGCGGCCAGTGCCCCGAGGGTGGCGGTGACCGGCGAGGGAACGGCCCGAATCGGGGAGGAGACGATCGACGCGTCCGCGGGCTGGGAGGGCGAGATCGTCGAGGACACCGTGTTCGAGGTGGGAACGGTGTCGCTGACCGTGGTCCCCGCCGGCGACACCGAGGCCGTCCGCCGCGCGGAGTCGGCGGCCAGGTCCCGACTCGAGACGGTGCTCCGCGAGAGCGGGTGCGGATCGCTCGCCGAGGCCGAGAGGAGGGAACGGCGGGCGGAGGGGCTCCGAGCCGAGATCGCAGCCCACCGGCGGCGCAGGACGGATCTGCTCCGGGGGGACACCCCCGAGGATCTGACGAGACGACGCGCGATACTCGCCGCGGAGGTGGGGTCGGACGCCGAGGAATCGGCAGGGGCCCCCGCCGGCCCTGGTGGGCCCGGGGACGGGGACTCACCGGACCCTGCAGCGGAGTCGGCCTCGGCGGAGGAGGACCTGATCAGGTGCCGCTCGGAGGATCGGGCCGCCTCGGCCGAGGCCGAGACTCTGCGAACCGACCTCGCCACCAGGGGTGCGTTGGCCGCGGAGGCCGCGGACCGGCTGCAGGGGTGCGAGGACGCGCTCGCCGCCGCACGGGCCGTGACGCCGGACGCGGAGCTCGAGGCCGCGGTGGAGAGGACGACGCTCGAGGTGGACTCCAGAAGGGAGACCGCGCGTCAGGCGCGGGCCCGACTGGACGAGACGCTCGCCGACGCGCCGCCGGAACTCCTCGAGAACGCGCGGGCCTCGCTGGCCGCCCTCGTCGCCGAGGAGAGGGAGTGCGCGTCGGCGGTGGCCACAGCGCTCGGTCGGGTGAACGCGATCGGAGACCAGGGACGGCTCGGGGACGTCGCGGTGGCGGAACGTGAGGTCGAGGCCGCGCAGAGGGAGAACTCCGCCCTGTGGCGGCGGGCACGCGCGGCGGACCTGCTCTACCGGACCCTCGAACAACGACGGTCCGAGGCTCTCCGGGCCTACCAGGAGCCGTTCCACCGGGCGGTGGTCGAACTCGGGCGACTGGTCTACGGGCGCGAGTTCGACGTGCGACTGGGGGAGGACCTCACCATTCTCAGCCGGAGGATCGGGGAGGTCTCCGTCGACTACGACTCCCTGTCCGGCGGGGCCAGGGAACAGCTGGCCGTGATCGTCAGAATCGCCTGCGCCAGACTCGTGGGGGACAACGGTGTCCCGGTGTTCCTCGACGACACCATGGGGTACACCGATCCCTCCCGTCGCCTCACGATGGGTGCGGTCATCGCCGCCGCGGCCTCCACGTCACAGGTCATCGTCCTCACCTGCGACCGTTCACGCTTCGCGGGTGTCGGCAGCGCGCGCACCCACGTCATGCGCAGGTCGGGATCGGCCCGCGACTGAGGGCGGTCCGGCCGGTCCGCGGCGGGCCGGTGGCTGGAGGACGCAGCGGCGGGTCGCCGTGCTGTAATAGCCCCATGAGCGAGACACGCTGGTTGAGCGATGAAGAACAGTGCATGTGGCGCCGGTACCGGGAAGTCAATCAGTTGCTCGACCTCGCGATCGAACGCCAGCTCCAGCGCGACGCGTCGATGTCCCAGTCCGACTACTCGGTGCTGGTCAGCCTGAGCGAGGCGGACGGTCGGGGCCTGCGCGCCCGTGATCTGGGGGCGGCTCTCGGCTGGGACCGCAGCCGTGTGTCGCATCAGGTCAGGCGGATGGAGGCCCGGGGACTCGTCGCCAAGGGGGAGTGCGCGGAAGACGGCCGGGGCACCATCGTCACCCTCACCGCAGAGGGCGCCGAGGCGATCGCCCGGGTGGCCCCCATGCACGTGGAGAAGGTCCGCGAGCTTCTGGTCGACGTCCTCACCCCGGAGGAGGTCGGCACACTGACCGAGATCTTCGAGCGGGTGGTCACCCGCATCGGCGAGGTCGACGGGATCACCCTGCCGAGCTGATCGGGTCCGGGGTCGCGCCGGAGAGTACGAACGGAAATGACAGCGGGGCCCGGGCTGAGAAGCCCGGGCCCCGCTGTCGTGGTGCCCCCGAAGGGAATCGAACCCCTGACCTTTGGTACCGGAAACCAACGCTCTATCCCCTGAGCTACGAGGGCGGGATACCGGCCTTTCCGGGCCGGAGGCCGATCGCCGGGCGACTACTTCGAACCGCCCTGCTGAACAGCGAGACCGATCGTAGCACCGGGGCGGGATCGTGACCGCATCGGGCCCGCCCGCGTCGCGAGGGCGGGCGGACGCCGGTGTCCGATTCCGCTGCCGACGTGCCGACACCTAGGATAGGAAGACGTGACTCCCGCCGACCTCGCCGCCGTCATCCGCGCCGCTCTCATCACCGTTCTCACCGAGCGTGGAGCCGACATCTCGGTGGTGCCGGACACGGTGACGGTCGAACGCCCGCGCAACCCGGAACACGGCGACTACGCCACCAACATCGCGTTGCAGTTGGCCAAGAAGGTCGGAGCCTCTCCGCGGGATCTGGCGCAGGAGATCGCCACCGCGCTCGCCGCCGATCCCGGTGTGGCGTCGGCGGACATCGCCGGCCCCGGATTCCTCAACATCCGCCTCGACTCCGGTGCCCAGGGGTCGCTCGTGGCCTCCGTCATCGAGCAGGGCGAGGCGTACGGCACCGGGGACGCGATGGCCGGTCGTCGGGTGAACCTCGAGTTCGTCTCCGCCAACCCGACCGGCCCCATCCACCTGGGAGGCACCCGCTGGGCGGCGGTCGGCGACGCCCTCGGGCGCGTGCTCGAGGCATCCGGTGCGCAGGTGACCCGGGAGTACTACTTCAACGACCACGGTGCCCAGATCGATCGGTTCAGCAGGTCGCTGGCCGCCGCGGCCCGCGGCGAGGCGACTCCGGAGGACGGGTACGCGGGAGCGTATATCGACGACATCGCCGCCCGGGTCGTCGCGGAGCACCCGGACGTCCTCGAACTGCCGGAGGCCGAGGGGCTCGAGACGTTCCGCGCCACGGGCGTCGATCTGATGTTCACCCACATCAAGGCGTCGCTCGCGGAGTTCGGCACTGTCTTCGACGTCTACACCCATGAGAACTCGATGTTCACCTCCGGCGCCGTCGACCGGGCGATCGAGGTGCTCAAGGGCAACGGCAACCTGTACGAGTCCGAGGGCGCCTGGTGGCTGCGCTCCACGGACTTCGGGGACGACAAGGACCGTGTGGTCCTCAAGTCCGACGGCAACGCGGCCTACATCGCCGGTGACATCGCCTACTTCCTGGACAAGCGGGACCGCGGTTTCGACCTGTGCATCTACATGCTCGGTGCCGACCATCACGGGTACATCGCCCGTCTCAAGGCCGCGGCGGCGGCACTGGGGGACGACCCCGCGGCGATCGAGGTCCTCATCGGGCAGATGGTCAGCCTCGTGCGGGACGGCGTCCCGGTCAAGATGAGCAAGCGCGCCGGCACCGTCATCACGCTCGACGACCTGGTGGACGCGATCGGGGTGGACGCCGCTCGGTATGCGCTCATCCGCTCATCGGTGGACCAGACCATGGACATCGATCTGCAGTTGTGGACGTCGGCGACCAACGACAACCCGGTCTTCTACGTCCAGTACGCGCACGCCCGCCTGTGTTCCCTCGCCCGGAACGCCGCCGACCTGGGGGTCACCACCGACGCCGCCGACCTCGCGCTCCTGGTCGAGGACCGGGAGGGCGCGCTCATCCGGACCATCGGTGAGTTCCCCCGGGTCGTGGCGAGCGCGGCCGAACTGCGCGAACCGCACCGGGTCGCCAGGTATCTCGAGGAACTCGCGGGCGCCTATCACCGCTTCTACGACACGTGTCGCGTCCTGCCGATGGGTGACGAGGAGGCGGGGCCGCTCCACGCCGCCCGGCTCGCGCTCAGCACGGCGACCCGACAGACGCTGGCGAACGGACTGCGGCTGATCGGCGTCACCGCCCCGGAGAAGATGTGAGCGCGCACCCGGCCGGGTCCCGGCACGAGTTCCCGCACGCGCCCGGGATCGGCGAGCGTCCCACCGACGCGGGCGGGGTGATGGCCCTGGATCCGGCGGTCTGGCCGCGCGGTGCGGGTCGTCGCGGGGACGGGGTGGTGGAGTTCGCCGGGGTCGCGGCGGATGAGCTGGCGGCCGAGTTCGGCACCCCGTTGTTCGTCATCGACGAGGATGACTTCCGCTCGCGCTGCCGCGAGATGGCGGAGGCCTTCGGGGGCGCCGACCGGGTCCACTACGCGTCCAAGGCGTTCCTGTGTACCGAGGTGGCGCGCTGGGTGGCGGAGGAGGGGTTGAGCCTGGACGTCGCCTCCGGTGGCGAGCTCGCGGTGGCCCTTCGTGCGGGGTTCCCGACGGACCGGATCACCGTGCACGGCAACAACAAGTCCGCCGACGAACTCAGGCTCGCCGTGCGCAGCGGGGTCGGGCACGTCGTCCTCGACTCGATGTCCGAGATCGCCCTGCTCGACCGCATCGCCGCCGAGGAGGGCGTGGTCCAGGACGTCTTCATCCGGGTGACGGTGGGCGTGGAGGCGCACACCCACGAGTTCATCGCCACCGCCCACGAGGACCAGAAGTTCGGGTTCTCCCTCGCTGGCGGTGCGGCGATGGCGGCCGTCCGCGGGGTGTTCGAGGCACCGCACATCCGGCTCACCGGCCTGCACAGCCACATCGGGTCCCAGATCTTCGACGTCGACGGCTTCGAACTCGCCGCGCGCCGCGTGATCGGCCTCCTGCGCGACATCGTCGACGAGTTCGGTGTCGAGCGCACGGCCCAGCTCGATCACCTGGACCTGGGTGGCGGACTGGGCATCAGCTACGTCGCCTCCGACGACCCGCCCCCGGTCGCCCAGCTGGCCGCCGCGCTGACGGAGATCGTCGACGGCTTCTCACGGGACGTCGGCCTCGCGCCCCCCACGCTGGTCGTCGAACCCGGACGGGCGATCGCCGGACCCGGCACCGTCACCCTCTACGAGGTGGGCGTGGTCAAGGACGTCGAGCTCGCGGGTGGGGAGAGCCGCCGCTACATCAGTGTCGACGGCGGGATGAGCGACAACATCCGGACGGCGTTGTACGACGCCGTGTACGACGCCCGGCTGGTGGGCCGCGCCTCGTCGGCGGAACCCGTCGTGGCGAGGCTCGTGGGCAAGCACTGCGAGAGCGGTGACGTGGTGGTGCGTGACCTGTGGATGCCGGAGGACGTCGGTGCGGGTGACCTGGTGGCCGTCGCGGCGACCGGGGCCTACTGCTACTCGATGTCGAGCCGGTACAACCTGATCGGGCGGCCCGCGGTGGTCGCGGTCCGCGACGGACGGGCACGCCTGGTGCTCCGACGTGAAACCCTGGACGATCTGACGAGCTTGGAGGTGGGACAGTGAGCGACGCAACGGCGTCAGGCGTGCGACCCGTGGGAGTGGCGGTGCTCGGAATGGGCACCGTCGGCACCGAGGTCATCCGCTACATGACGGAGAACGCGGAGGCTCTCGCCTCCCGCATCGGGGCCCCGTTGGCCCTGCGGGGTGTCGCCGTGCGCGACCTGACCCGCGATCGCGGGGTGGACCCGGAGCTCCTGACCGCGGACCCGGCCTCGCTCGTCTCCCGGGACGACGTCGACGTCGTCGTCGAACTGATGGGCGGCATCGACGTGCCGCGTCCCCTCCTCCTCGAGGCGCTCCGTCACGGCAAGGCCGTGGTCACCGCGAACAAGGCGCTGCTGGCCGAGTACACCGACGAACTGGCGGAGGCCGCGGACTCGACCCGCACCGACCTGTACTTCGAGGCGGCCGTGGCCGGCGCGATCCCGGTGATCGGACCGCTGCGTCGCTCGATGGCCGGCGACCAGGTCGAGCGTGTCCTCGGGATCGTCAACGGCACCACCAACTACATCCTCTCCGCGATGGGGGCCACGGGCGCCGATTACGCGGAGACCCTCGCGGAGGCCTCCCGGCTGGGGTACGCGGAGGCCGATCCCACGGCGGATGTCGAGGGGTACGACGCGGCGGCCAAGGCCGCGATCCTGGCCTCGATCGCATTCCACAGCCGGGTGACGGCGGGCGACGTCTACCGGGAGGGGATCTCCAGGATCTCGCCCGACGACTTCGCCTCCGCCCGCGACATGGACTGCACCATCAAGCTGCTCGCGATCTGCGAGAAGCTGCGGCGGGAGGACGGCAGCGAGGCCGTCTCGGCGCGCGTGTACCCCGCGTTGTTGCCCAACAGCCATCCGCTCGCCACCGTCAACGGCGCCTTCAACGCCGTCGTGGTGGAGGCGGAGGCGGCCGGCCGTCTCATGTTCTACGGGCAGGGTGCGGGAGGTTCCCCGACCGCCTCCGCCGTGCTCGGGGACATGGTCGCGGCGGCCCGCAACAAGGTGGACTCGGGTCGCGCACCCGGCGAGTCGACCTACGCGGCCCTCCCCGTGGCCTCGATGGACGAGGTCTCCACGCGGTACCACGTGCGGATGCGTGTGGCCGACAAGCCCGGGGTGCTGGCGCTGGTCGCCGCCGAGTTCTCCCGCCACGGGGTGTCCATCGCCCAGGTGCGGCAGACCGAGGTCGAGTTCCCGGAGTCGGAGCTCGACGATTCCGAGCCCACCGCGGAGCTCACCGTCCTGACCCACCGCGCCTCGGAGCGCGCGCTCGCCGACACGGTCGCCGCGCTCTCCGACCAGGACGCGGTCTCGGTCATCACCAGCGTCATCCGACTCGAGGGAGTGGACACCGAATGAGCAGCACCCATCAGCCCGTGCACCACCGCTGGCCCGGCCTCATCGAGGCCTACCGCGACCGGCTCCCGATCGGGGACGCCTGGGAGCCGGTGACGCTCTTCGAGGGCGGGACCCCGCTCCTCCCGGCGCCCTACCTCTCAGGGGTCACGGGGTGCGAGGTCTACCTCAAGGTGGAGGGCCTTAACCCGACGGGCTCGTTCAAGGACCGCGGCATGACCATGGCCGTCACCGACGCCAGGGCGAGGGGCCAGAAGGCCGTCCTGTGTGCCTCGACCGGGAACACCTCCGCCTCGGCCGCCGCGTATGCGACCCGCGCCGGGATGGGCTGCGCGGTTCTCATCCCGCAGGGCAAGATCGCGGCGGGGAAGCTGGCGCAGGCGGTCATGCACGGGGCGACGATCATCCAGGTGGACGGCAACTTCGACGACTGCCTGGAGCTGGCCCGTAAGACCACCGCCACGTACGCGGAGATCGGTCTGGTCAACTCGGTCAACCCGGTGCGGATCGAGGGCCAGAAGACCGCCGCGTTCGAGATCGTCGACGTGCTCGGACGCGCACCCGATCTGCACTTCCTCCCGGTGGGCAACGCGGGCAACATCACCGCGTACTGGAAGGGCTACAGCGAGTACCACGCGGACGGCATCGTCTCGACCCGCCCGCGGATGATGGGCGTGCAGGCCGCGGGCGCGGCGCCCCTCGTGGACGGGGCGCCGGTCAAGAACCCGGAGACCATCGCCACCGCCATCCGCATCGGCGCGCCGGCGTCCTGGGACGGCGCCGTCGCCGCCCGTGACCAGTCCGGTGGCACGTTCCGCAAGCGCACGGACGAGCAGATCCTCGAGGCGTACCGCACCGTTGCGGGCAAGGACGGCGTGTACGTGGAGCCGGCCTCCGCGGCGTCGGTCGCGGGACTGCTCGACGCGCACGCCAACGGGGAACTCGAGCCCGGTCAGACGATCGTCTGCACCGTCACCGGCAACGGGCTCAAGGACCCGGACACCGCCCTCCTGGGCATGCCCGAGGTGGAGGCCATCCCGGTGGATCCGACCGCCGTCGCCGGCGCTCTCGGGTTGGAATGAGCGACGTGACCGGTACCGGCCCCGAGGTCTTCGGCAGCTCCGGGGGACGTATCCTGCCGGTCGGTCGCTCGGTCACCGTCGAGGTGCCCGCGTCCAGCGCCAACCTCGGGCCGGGTTTCGACGCCCTGGGCGTGGCGCTGGGCCTGTACGACACCATCACGGTGACCACCATCGGCTCGGGGCTCGAGCTCGAGGTCTCGGGCGAGGGGGCCGGTCAGGTCCCCGCCGACGCCTCCCACCTGGTCGCGAAGGCGGTGGAGGCGGGACTGCGGGCCGGCGGCACGGGCGCCCCTGGGGTCAGGATCGCCTGTACCAACGCGATACCGCACTCCCGGGGTCTCGGGTCCTCCGCGTCCGCCGCGGTGGGGGGACTGGTCGCGGCGAACGGTCTCATGGGCGGCGTGTTGACCGACGAGCACCTGGTACAGCTCGCGAGCGAGTTCGAGGGGCATCCCGACAACGCGGCGGCGAGCGTGCTCGGCGGGGTCGTGGTCTCGTGGACCGAGCGATCGGCGACCGCCGTGACCTACCGCGCGGTGCGCATGGACGTCGATCCGACGATCGTCGCCACCGTGCTGGTGCCGGCCGAGACCTCGTCGACGGCGCAGACCCGGGGCTTGCTCCCGGAGATGGTCCCCCACGAGGACGCGGCCTTCAACGCCAGTCGGGCCGCACTGATGTCGGTGGCCCTGGCCTCGCACCCGGAGTTCCTCCTGGCCGCGACCGAGGACAGGCTCCACCAGTCCTACCGGGCCCCGGCGCTCGTCGGCACCACCGAGTGGGTCGGCCGGCTCCGGGACCGTGGACTCGCCGCGACGGTCTCCGGGGCGGGCCCCACCGTCCTGGTGCTGGGGACCTCCGCGCTGCCCGCGGACCTGCGCGGGGACGCCGAGGCGCAGGGATGGCAGGTCCTGGATCTCCGGATCGCGGAGGGCGCCCGGGTTCTCGTCGGGGAGTGAGGACGTCCGCTCGCACGACGGGGGTTCACGGCCGGGCCGTGACCCCGGTCAGGTGGTGGAGCCCGGTGAGATGGTCGTGACCTGATAGGCCCCGTCGGCGTGGAGGGCACGGATCGCCCGCTTGTCGTACTTTCCGACCGACGTGCGGGGGATGTCGTCGACGAACGCCCAGTGGTCCGGTCGCTTCCACAGTTCCACATGGCCCTCCAGCGACTCCCAGAGCGCCCGCGCGGTGGCGGACGCGCCGGGTTTGAGGTGGACCAGGACCATGGGGCGGTTGCCCCAGCGTTCGTCCGGTACGCCGATCACCGCGGCATCGGCCACCCGCTCGTCCCGCAGGACGGCGTGCTCGAGTTCCACCGAGGAGATCAGCTCGCCCCCCGAGGCGATGATGTCGTCCACCCGGTCGACCACGTCGAGGTAGCCCCTGGGGGAGATGGTCGCCATGTCCCCGGTGCGCAGCCAACCGTCGACGAACCGGTCGGTCGCGTCGTCGCCGAGATAGCGTGCGGTGACCCAGGGTCCTCTGATCTGTAGCTCGCCGACCGACCACCCGTCGTTCGGCAGGACACGCCCGGCTTCGACGATCCGGGCCTCGACCCCGGCGGGGAACCTGCCCTGCCCGAGGATCTGTGCCCGGCGGTGGGTCGCGGACGAATGGGGGTCGGCCCGGGCGAACGTGGCGATCGGGCTCGACTCGGTCAGGCCGTAGGCCTGCATGATGGTGACCCCGTGTCGCGTGACGAACGCGTCGAACAGCGCTTCCGGCACCGGCGAGCCGCCGACCAGGACCTCGCCCAGGTGGCCGAGCGGCTGGGGGTTGGTCTCCAGCCGGCGGAGGAGGCGCTGCAGGGAGGCCGGCGTGGTCGCGACCTTGTTGGGTCTGAACGTGGCGAGCAGATCGGCCAGGTCGCGGCCGGAGTGCATGGCCTGACCCGGTCGCGGCCGGGCGGTGATGATGCTCGCCCCGGTCATGAACGCCGCGTAGGGCAGGCCCCAGGACAGGACGTGGTACATCGGCACGGTCGTCAGGACGGTGTCCCCGCTGCGGAGCGCCGCGCTCTCGGCCATGCACATCTGCATCGAGTGCAGCCAGATCGAGCGGTGGGTGAACGCCACCGCCTTGGACAGGCCGGTCGTGCCGGAGGTGTAGGCCAGCGCCGCCGCGGCGCGTTCGTCCAGCTCGGGCCACTGATAGGTGGTCGGCCGTCCGTCGAGGAGGGCCTCCAGGGCGTGGAGTTCCACCTCGTGACCGTCCCCGGACAGGTCGGTGGTGTCCCCGGCGACCCGGGCGTCGAAGACGACGAGGTGGCGCACGTGCTCCAGGTCGGCGACCACCTCGAGTGCGAGAGAGAGCAGTTCGGGATCCACCAACACGACGGAGACGTCGTTGTCGCGGAGCGCCGCGAGGAGGAAGGACCGGGACCTAAGGACGTTGACCGACAGCGCGACGGCTCCCATCGACGGGATCGCGAACAGCGACTCGACGACCTCGGTGCGGCTGCCGGACAGAACGGCCACGACGTCACCCTCGCCCACGCCGAGATCGGTGAGGGCGTGGGCCAGGGCCGCGGCCCTGGCGGCGATCACGTCGAACCGAAGGGTCCGGGGCTCCATGTCCCCGACGAAACCGGTGACCGTGGAGCCGGAGTGGCGCTCTGCGGCGTGGTCGAGGATCCGGGACACGAGCAACGGGGTGTCGAGCATCGTTCCGAACATCAGACCTCCTTCCGCGCGGCCGCAGTGGGCTGTAGGTTACCGCCCGTCGACCGGGATGCGGACACGCCCGTGGGACTCGCGAGGGGGACGCGTGTGGAGACCGACTGCGGGTAGTATGCTTGCCGAAGCCACGGACGCCCGGTCGTCCCCGCATCCCGAGACATCTCCAGTTCACCGTCCGCCTCGGCGGACGGCAGCTCGTGAGTAGGTCACGGTGGGAGCGGCCGAACGGCGAGTGGTCAACTGGGATTGTCGTGCCCGTGAGTGGGTCTCGTCCGTAGTCGACGGTCAACATGACGTCGGCGCGGTGGGCGTCACCTCGTGTACATCCCCCTCAGACGAATCCGTGTCCGGCCAGTTCGCCGCCACGGAAGGCCTCAGCGGCCACCCGGGACGCCCGTCCGCGTCCCGGACAGTTGCTCGGTGCGAAGCGGTGGACACCGCCTCGGCCCGGGCCCAGAAAGGACACCCGTGACCTCGACGGAAACCCACTCCACGCCTCCGCAGGGTGCCGCACTGGCAGCCATGCGACTGGCGGACCTCAAGTCCCTGGCGCAGCAGATGGGCCTCAAGGGCCTGTCAGGCAAGCGCAAGGGCGATCTGGTGGCGATGATCGACTCCGCCCGCGGCGGGAAGTCCCAGGCTCCCGCCCAGTCCGCGCCGGCCGCGACCGCGGAGAGTGCCCCCCGGTCCGACGCGCAGAAGCCGCCGAGTGGCCAGCAGCCCGCGCGCGAACCCAGGAAGGCGGACGAGGGTTCGACTCGGGGTGGCGGTGAGGCGCCCGCCGAGAGCCGGGGCCGCGGGGACGGGCAGGACCAGGGCGAACGGAACCGTCGCGAGGACGGCCCGCGCGGCG
>NZ_JAALEB010000012.1:0-18095 GCF_014145165.1 Dietzia sp. Cai40
GCGTCGACCACCCCCAGCATGTCCGCCAGGACGTCCTCACGGGAGGGCAGCGGCGACCGGAGCAGCGCCCAGCGGGTGGGCTGCGCGACCAGATGGTCCCCGAGCGCGCTGGACGAGCCGAGCAGTCCCAGTAGGCGTCCGCGCAACCGGAGGTCTGATCGGAGCGCCGAGTCCAGTGCGGCCACACCGCTGTCCCCGCCGGCGTCCGCGGTCGCACCACCCGTGGTCGGTCCGCCGTCCTGCGCCTCGGCGGCCAGCGCCTCCCTGAGCCGGACCAGCGCCCCCAGGGCGAGGTCCGGGTCGGGCGCGCGCGAGAGCGCCCACAGCATCGGGACCGCGTCCTCGTCGGTCCACCCCAGGTAGTCCAACCAGTCCCCGGCGCGCTGGTCGAGCAGTCCGAGCCTGCCCGGGCTGGGCACCCTGGACCGCGACGACTCCATGCTCACCTCGACCGTCCGGTCACAACGCGAGGTAGTTGCGGAGCTCGTACGGGGTCACCTCGTTGCGGTACTCCCGCCATTCACGCCGCTTGTTGCGCAGGAAGAACTCGAACACGTGCTCGCCGAGCGCCTCGGCGACGAGCTCCGACTCCTCCATGGCGTCGAGGGCCTGCTCCAGGCTCCCCGGCAGGTCCGTGTAGCCCATCGCACGCCGCTCGCGCCGGCTCATGGTCCACACGTCGTCCTCGGACTCCGGCGGCAGCTCGTAGCCCTCCTGGACGCCCTTGATCCCGGCGGCGATCATCACCGCGTACGCGAGGTACGGGTTGCACGCCGAGTCCGGGCTCCGCACCTCGATGCGCCGCGAGGAGGCCTTGTTGGGCGTGTACATGGGGACCCGCACCAGCGCCGAGCGGTTGGCGCGGCCCCAGGTGGCGGCGGTGGGGGCCTCGCCGCCGCCGATGAGCCGCTTGTAGGAGTTGACCCACTGGTTGGTGACGGCCGAGAACTCCGGCGCGTGACGCAGGATGCCCGCCACGAACGACTTCGCCGTGGTGGACATCTGGTACTCGTCGTCCGCGTCGTGGAACGCGTTGGTGTCGCCCTCGAACAGGCTCATGTGCGTGTGCATGGCCGAACCCGGGTGGTCCCGGAGGGGCTTGGGCATGAACGACGCCCACACCCCGTTGTTCATGGCCACCTCCTTGACGATGTAGCGGAAGGTCATGATGTTGTCCGCCATGCTCAGTGCGTCGGCGTAGCGCAGGTCGATCTCCTGCTGCCCCGGTGCCCCCTCGTGGTGGGAGAACTCCACCGAGATTCCCATCGCCTCCAGCGCCTCGATCGCGTGACGCCGGAAGTGCGGGGCGGAGTCGTGCACGGCCTGGTCGAAGTACCCGCCGTTGTCCGTCGGAACCGGCTCGGCACCGTTGGTGTCGAGGTCTTTGAAGAGGAAGAACTCGATCTCCGGGTGCACGTAGCAGGAGAAGCCGAGGTCGGCGGCCTTGTTGAGCTGGCGGCGCAGCACGTGGCGCGGATCGGCCCAGCTCGGGCTGCCGTCGGGGTTGAAGACGTCGCAGAAGATGCGCGCCGAGTGCTGGCCACCGTCGGCGTGGGCCCACGGCAGGACCTGGAACGTCGAGGGGTCGGGCTTGGCGACCGTGTCCGCCTCCGACACCCGCGAGAACCCCTCGATGGCGGAGCCGTCGAAGCCGATCCCCTCCCCGAACGCCCCCTCGAGCTCTGCCGGGGCGACGGCCACTGACTTCAAGGTCCCGAGAACGTCGGTGAACCAGAGCCGGACGAACCGGATGTCGCGCTCTTCCAAGGTCCTCAGAACGTACTCCTGCTGGCGGTTCATGCCGTCCAACCTAGTGCCTGTCGTGTTACGAGCGTGTGACATCGGGTCCCCGACACGCCCACCTGGGCCCCCGCCCGTGGGCCTCCCGCCCCATGGCCTGCCGAGCCACGTCGCCCGGCTCGTGGCACACTCGTCGGCGACGGCCGCGTCCGTCACCGCCCCCTGTCCACCCGGGGACCGGCCATCCCGCCGGCCTCGAGGTCACCGTAGGAAGGCCACACCGCCATGAGCGACAACCCCGACACCCCGGTCTACGGTTCCGGCGGCACCCCGGACGCCGGACCCCGGGGTCTGACGCGGGTGACCCGGATCCACCACCTGGCCGAACTCAAGGCCGCGGGGGAACCCTGGCCGATGCTCACCGCCTACGACTTCGTCTCCGCGCGCGTGTTCCAGGAGGCCGGGATCCCGGTTCTCCTGGTCGGGGACTCGGCGGCCAACGTGGTCTACGGGTACGACACCACGGTCCCCGTCACCGAGGACGAGATGATCCCGCTGGTGCGGGCCGTGACCCGGGGGGCGCCGAAGGCACTGGTCGTGGCCGATCTGGTGTTCGGTAGTTACGAGGCCTCCCCGGTGCAGGCCGTGGCCGCCGCCACGCGGATGATGAAGGAGGGCGGCGCCCAGGCCGTCAAGCTCGAGGGCGGCGTGCGGATGGCCCCACAGATCCGGGCGATCGTGGACGCCGGGATCCCCGTGATGGCCCACATCGGCTTCACCCCCCAGTCGGTCAACGGCCTGGGGGGCTTCCGCGTCCAGGGGCGCGGGGACGCCGCCGACGAGCTGCGGGCCGACGCCCGCGCCGTGCAGGAGGCCGGGGCCTTCTCCGTCGTCATGGAGATGGTCCCCGCCGACCTCGCCCGCGAGGTCACCGCGGAGCTGGACATCGCCACGGTCGGCATCGGCGCCGGGAACGGGTGCGACGCGCAGGTGTTGGTGTGGCAGGACATGGCGGGCCACGGCACCGGACGGACGGCCAGGTTCGTCAAGCGCTACGCCCGCCTCGCCGAGACGCTGCGCGACGCCGCCCGGGAGTACGGCGACGAGGTCCGTTCGCGCGAGTTCCCCGGCCCGGACCACTCCTTCTGACGGCGCGGTCAGCCTCGATGAGCCAGCAGACCACGCTCCGCACCCCGTACCCGCGGATCGAGCCGTACGAGACCGGCACGCTCGACGTGGGCGACGGTCAGCACCTCTACTGGGAGTGCTCGGGAGACCCGGACGGTTCCCCCGTGCTGTTCGTCCACGGCGGTCCCGGCGGCGGGACCACCCCGGAGCACCGCCGGATGTTCGACCCCGCGTCCTACCGCATCATCCTGGTGGATCAGCGCGGCTGCGGCCGGAGTGCGCCGCACGTCGCCGACGGCGCGGACCTCGCCGTCAACACCACGTGGCATCTCACCGCCGACCTCGAGCGTCTGCGCGAGGCCCTGGGGATCGAGCGCTGGCTCGTGTTCGGCGGCTCGTGGGGGACGACGCTCGCCCTGGCCTACGCGCAGGAGCACCCGGATCGCGTCCGCGGCCTGGTCCTGCGAGGGATCTTCCTCTGCCGGCCGTCGGAGATCGACTGGTTCTACCGGGGCGGCGCCGCCCACCTCTTCCCCGACGCGTGGGAGGGCTACCTCGCGCCGCTCGTGGCCGCCGAGGGAGCCGACGCGGTCCACCGGGCGGGCTTCGACCACGTGGCCGCCTACCACCGCCTCCTGCACTGCGGTGATCCGGCGATCGAGATCGGGGCAGCGCGAGCGTGGACGAGGTGGGAGACCACGACGTCCACGCTGCTCCCCCGTCCCGGGACCGGGGACGACGACGAGGCCGACAGGTTCGCCCTGGCCTTCGCCCGCATCGAGAACCACTACTTCGTCAACGACGCGTTCCTCGACGGCCGCGCCATCCTGGACCGCATGGACAGGATCTCGCACCTGCCCGCCGTGATCGTCCACGGGCGTTACGACGTGGTCTGCCCGGTCACGAGCGCGTGGGAACTGCACGCGGCCTGGCCGGGCTCCGAGCTGCACATCGTCCCCGACGCCGGGCACGCGATGGCCGAACCGGGCACCACACATCACCTGCTCGAGGCCACCGACCGCTTCCGACCCTGAACCCGCCTCCCACCCCGGCGAGGCTGGTCGGGTCAGATCACCCCGAAGTGGCGGGAGACGGCCACCGTGCCCTTCTGGTAGCCGGACGGGAACAACCGGACGAGCGCGTCGATCACGTACGCGTCCGGGCCCACCAGCACCCTCGCTCGGCGCCGTTCGACGCCGTCGAGGATCACCCGCGCGGCCGTCGACGCCTCCGTGCGCGCGAACTTGGCGTCGAAGATCGTGGCGAAGGTCGCGCTGTCCAGGCCCTCGGCCGCGCCGGCGCTCCTGGCGACCGCGGTCCTGATGCCCCCGGGGTGGACGCAGGTGACCTCCACCGGGTGGCCGGCGGCGAGCATCTCCATCCGCAGGGACTCGGTGAACTGTTGCACCGCGGCCTTGGCCGCGTTGTAGGCGTTCTGGGTGGGCACCGAGAGGATCGCGAAGATGCTGGAGATGTTGACGATGTGCCCGTCCCCGGAGGCGATGAGGTGCGGCAGGAACTCCTTCGTGCCGTGGACGACCCCCCAGTAGTCCACGTCCATCACCCGGGCGATGTCCTTGTACCCGGATTGCTCGACCGACCCGGTGAACGCGATGCCGGCGTTGTTGACGACGAGGTTGACCACGCCGAACTGGTCGACCACCCGGCCCGCGTACTCCGCGACGGCGGCCTGCTCCGTGACGTCGAGCCGGTCGGAGTGCACCTCCACCGAGGACTCCGCCTCCACCAGCCCCACCGTCTCGGCCAGTCCGTCGACGTCGACGTCGCTCAGCGCCAACCGGGCTCCCCGGCGCGCCGCCTCACGTGCGAGTTCGCGACCGATGCCGGAACCGGCACCGGTGATGACGACGACCTTGCCGTCCATCCGCCAGCGGGGACGGCGGGCGGTCAGCCCACCCAGCGCCGCCATCGCCTTTCCGATCGGGGCGCTCACCGGAGTGCCCCCTGCCCGGTCGGCACCGCGGCGGGTTCGTCGATCGCGGTCCGGCGGTAGGCGCTCAGGTCGAACTCCCTCGTCTGGTTGCGGTAGGAGAAGGTGAAATCGGGCCACACGGCCGGGGCGTTGCCCTTGGCGTCCAGGTACCAGCTCTTGCAGCCGGTCACCCAGACGGTCTCCCCGGTGTTCTCGCGGAGTTCGCGGTTGTAGGCGTTCTGGACCGCCTCGCGGACCTCCACCGTCTGCAGACCGCGGTCGCGCATGCTGCGGATCGCGTCCACCAGGTAGTTCAGCTGGGACTCGATCATGTAGATCATCGACGAGTGACCGAGACCCGTCGCGGGACCCATCAGGACGAAGAGGTTGGGGTACCCCGCGACCGTGGTGCCCTTGTACGCCTCCATCCCCTCGCTCGCCCACTTGTCCGCGAGGGTCCGGCCTGCCGCGTCCCGGACGCGCTCGAAGAACGGGGAGTCCGTGACGTGGAACCCGGTGGCCACCACCAGCACGTCCGCCGGGTGCTCGGCGCCGTCCGAGGTGACGATCCCGCCCTCGGTCACCCGGCTGATGGGAGTGGTCACCACGTCGACGTTCCGCCGGGTCAACGCGCGGTACCAGGTGTTGGACAGCAGGATGCGCTTGCACCCGATCTCGAAGTTCGGGGTCAGCTTGCGCCGGAGACCCGGGTCGCGCACCGACAGGGCCAGGTGCGCGCGCCCGATCGCCTTGATCGGGGCGAGGGCCGCACGGGTCCGGGTCAGTCCCACCACCTGGAACTCGCGGCTGGTGTACTGGAGCGCCCGGACGGCGCGCTGGAGACCGGGGACCCTGCGGTAGAGGGCCCTCTCGAACCCCGGGTACTCCCGGTCGATCCGGGGCAGAACCCAGGGAGCGGTGCGCTGATAGACGTCCAGATGCTCCACGGTCGGGGCGATGGACGGCACCACCTGGACGGCGGAGGCGCCGGTACCGATCACCGCGACGCGTCGACCGGCCAGGGGCACCGAATGGTCCCAGCGGGCCGTGTGGAAGACGGGGCCGGCGAAGTCGTCGATCCCGTCGATCTCCGGGAGCCGGGGTTCGCACAGCGCGCCGACCCCCAGGACCAGGACCCTCGCGTCGTACTCCCCTGCCGTCGTGCTCACCGCCCACCGACCGCGGGTCTCCTCGAAGCGCGCGGCGGTGACCTCCACGCCGAACCTGATCTTCTCCCGTACGCCGGTGTCGTGGGTGACGCGGCGGATGTAGTCGTAGATCTCGCCCTGCGGGGAGAACGCACGCGACCACCCCGGGTTGAGGGCGAAAGAGTAGGAGTACAGGTGGGAGGGCACATCGCACGCCGCCCCCGGGTAGGAGTTGTCCCGCCACGTGCCGCCCACGTCGGAACCCCGCTCGACCACGATCACGTCGTCGACTCCGTCCTCGGCGAGTCTGATGGCCGCCCCGAGACCGGAGAAACCGGCCCCCACGACGAGGACGTCGACGGTTGTCGTCTGATCCACTTCTTCTCCCAACGACGAGCATGTGATCCGAACCACTGGGATCTTACCCGCAAGTAAGTCCGGGGAGTGGCGGGCCGGTCGGGACGAGGGGGACGCCGTGTTCACCCGGGCCTGATACAACCAGTCCATGACGATCAGCGAGACGGTGGAGATCGAGAGCAAGTTCGAGGTCGGGCCCGACACCCCGGTCCCCACCGCGAGAGCATTCGCCCCGCTGGTGGCGGACGACCCGGTGGTGCACGAGCTCTCCGCCACGTACTACGACACCGCCGACCTCTCCCTCACCCGCCACAAGGTCACGCTCAGACGCCGCACCGGCGGTGACGACGCGGGGTGGCACCTCAAACTCCCGTCCGAGGCGGGACGGGTGGAGCTGCGGCTCCCGCTGGATCACGGAGACGACGTCCCCGACGAGTTCGTCGCCGCGGTGGCGGGACTGGTCCGCCGCCGACCTCTCGCGCCCGTGGCCCGCGTGGACAACCGGAGGCACGTCGTGCTCCTGCGCGACGGGGAGGGGACCGCCGTCGTGGAGTTCTGTGACGACCACGTCACGACGGATTCCCTCGTCGCCGAGGGCGCAACCGCAGGCGCCGCCGGGGACTGGCGGGAGTGGGAGGTCGAACTGGTCGATCCGTCGCAGCCCCGGGCTCGGGACCATCTCGCCGCCGTCGCCACCGCGTGCACCTCGGCGGGGGCCACGACCTCGTCGTCGTCGTCCAAACTCGCCCGCGCCATCGGCCCCCTCCCCGACCCTCCGGACAGGGGCGTCTCCGCCGTGAGGGACGCCCTGCGCGAGGACCTCCACCGGGTACTCGACCACGACCCGGCCGCCCGACGCGTGACGATGGTGGGGGTCCACCAGATGCGGGTGGCGGTCCGCGGTCTCCGCAGCACGATCAGCTCGTTCGCCGAGGAGCTCGAGGCGGAGACCGGACACACGGACATCGACCTGGCCGCGGTGCTCGAGGAGCTCAAGGTGCTCGCCGCGGTCCTGGGCAAGGTGCGCGACATCCAGGTGGTCGACCACCGGCTCGGGGAGCTGGCGGCCGGGTACCCGGAGGACGTGGTGAGCACGCTGACCAGGCAGCGGCTCCGCGTCGAGCTCGGGGCGGAGGAGCGGCGGGCCGGCGCGCGGGTGACGGCCGCACTGGGTTCCGAGCGGTACCTCGACCTGCTCGACCGGCTCCACCTGCTCGTCGAGCTCGCCGGCACCGGGCCCGAGGTCGCCGGGTCGTCTGACGGGTCCGTGCCGGGACCGACCTCGAAGAAGCGCAGGCGCGAGGCCGAGGACATGATCCTGCGTGGGGTGGACCGGCAGTTCGCCAAGTTCACCAAGGCCCGCACCCGCACCGAACGCGACCTCGAGTCGCTCGAGTTGACCCTGGCCCAGCGGGAGGAGCTGACCCACGTCGTCCGCAAGCGCGCCAAGGCCCTGCGGCGCAACGTCGGCGCCCTACGGGAGTCGGACGGGCTGACCGTCGCCCCGCTACGCACCGCCTGCCAGCGACTGCACACGGTGCTCGGAGACGTCCAGGACAGCGTGACCGCCCGGAGGTGGATCCGGCGGATCGCGAGGCGGGCGGAGTCCGCGGGCGAGTCGACGTTCGGTTTCGGGGTGCTCTATGAGCACGAACGCGGATTCTCCGAGCGCGCGCTCGACGGGTTCGAGAACGACGCGGCCACCGTCACCGCGGCCTACCGCGAACTGTCGGAGTCCCGGCGCGCGGCGCGACGGCGGAAGAAGAAGAGCACCAAGAAATAGGGCGGCGGCGAGCAGTGCCGCCCGGCCACGACGGGCGCCCCACGGGGTTCCCGGTGGGGCGCCCGGGGCTGAGTCCGGCCGGTCTCAGCGCTCCCGGTCTCAGTCCTTCTCGTCCTCGGCGTCCCACGCCTCGTTGCGGGACTTCGCCTTAGCCAGCGCCGCCTCCGCCTCATCGCGGGTGGCGTAGGGACCCATGCGGTTGTCCCAGTTGGTCACCTTCCCCTGGACCGCCTTGCCCAGGGCGATGTCGTAATACCACTGCTCTTCCGTCACGACGGACCTCCCGGGTTCGCTCGGCGTTCCTGTGTCCCGAGCCTACTCGCGGCGGGGTCCGGGATTCCCCGGTTACGGGCGTGTCGTCGCCGAGTCCCCGGGCCCGGCATGGGGCTTGGCGTCACCGAACGGCTCGTCTCGCCGCCGGACCGCCTCCCGGAAGCCGTCGGCCGCAGCCCTCGCCTGGAAGGCGTATCCCTCCGGGGTGTGGCGGGCGATCCCGTCGAAGACGGTGCTGATCATGCCTGAATTAGCCACCCCCTGGGCCAGCAGGGCACTGTTCAGCGCCAGCTTGGCCATCACGAGCTGGTTGACCGGCATCCGCGCGATCCGCCCGACGAGGTCCTCGGTGCGGTCGTCCAGTTCCTCCGGCGGAGGTGCGTCGATCGCGAGCCCCCAGTCATGCGCCTGCCGCCCCGTGATGAGGTCGCCGGTGAACAGCAGGCGTTTGGCGCGTTGGTCGCCGAGCCGGTGCGCCCACATCCCGGACGCCGGGATGCCCCAGACCCGGGCGGGCGGGTACCCGATCCGGGTGTCGTCGGCGCAAATGATCAGGTCGGCGAACAACGCGATGTCGGTGCCGCCCGCCACGGCGAATCCGTGCAACTTGGCCACCGTGGGTTTGTTCGCGTGCAGGAGGCTGGAGAATCCGCGGTTGAACCTGCTCATCATCGCGTAGTCGACCATCGGGTCCCACGTGACGCGCGGGTCGTGGTTGCGGGCCTGGACGCCCGGATCGAGCACGGATCCGCCGGCCTCGCCGGAGGCGTCGGATGGGTCGGATTGGTCGGATGGGTCGCCTGCGTCGCGGGCCATCCCCTCGGCGAAGATCGACAGGTCGTAGCCGCCACAGAACCCCTTCCCTCGCCCGGACAGGAGGATCACGTGGACCGCCGGGTCGAGGTCGGCGCGCTCGACGGCGGACGCGAGTTCGACCGGGGTGTCGCTCGTGATGGCGTTACCGTGCTCAGGGCGGTCGAAGGTGATCCGGGCGATCGCCCCGGTCACCTCGTAGGTCAGGGTGCGGTAATCGGTGTTCATCTGCCCGTCTCCTCTGTGGCCTGTGCCTGTCCGAAGGAGCCGTGACGCCCGGCTCCGTCGGCGAACCGCGCCGCGCCCGCGACCGCCCCGGCCTGCAGCGAGATCAGGCCGTGGTCATACTCGTTCCTGATCGCCGCCTCCTCGTCGAGGCCCTCCTGTTCCAGCAGCGACAGCCGGTCCCGTCGCATGCACTCCTGGGGGAACCGCGAGATCTCGGTGGCCAGGTCGATGGCTGCCGTCAACGCCGTGCCGTCGGCCACCACCCGGTTCACCAGACCGATGTCCAAGGCCTCTGAAGCACTCACCGGGCGGCCGGTGAGCACGAGGTCCATCGCGCGGCTCGTGCCGATCAGTCGCGGCAGGCGGACGGTCCCGCCATCGATGAGCGGCACTCCCCAGCGGCGGCAGAAGACGCCCAGCACCGCGCTCTCCTCCGCGACCCGCAGATCGGCCCACAGGGCGAGTTCGAGGCCGCCGGCCACCGCGTGGCCCGACAGGGCAGCGATGAACGGTTTGCCCAGTCGGAGCCTCGTCGGCCCCATGGGACCGTCCCCGTCCGCGGCCACCCGGTTCCCCGCGTCGCCCGCGATCGCCTTGAGGTCGGCACCTGCGCAGAAGGTCCCGTTCTCGCCGTGCAGCACGGCCACGGAGGAGCCGGGGTCCGCGTCGAAGGCCCGGAACGCGTCGGCGAGCGCCTGCGCGGTGGGCCTATCGACGGCGTTGCGGACGTCCGGTCGGTCGATACCGATCACGGTCACCGGACCCTGAATCGAGACCGTCACGCCCGGGACGTTCTCCACGGCCCTCACCCGACCTTCGGGGTGACGCGGTCGAGAATCGCGGAGGTGTCCACGCCGGTCGGCAGCGTGCCGAGGACATCCCCGCGATCGGCCCCCAGCCTGCTGACGAGGAAGGCGTCTGCGACCGCCGGGTGGCCGTGGCGGAGCAGCAGGTAGCCCTGCAGGATCATCGCCATGTCCCCGACCACCCGGCGCGCGACGTACTGCGCCTCCTCGGGCCGCCCGGCGGCGACGGCGGTCAACGTCCCGCCCAGGCGATCGACGGCGCCGTCGAGTCGGGAGTCCGCACCGCGCACGGACGAGACCGTGTCGAGGAAGGTCTCGACCGTCTCCGGCTGCTTCGCCATGGCCCGCAGCACGTCCAGAGCCGCGACGTTGCCCGAGCCCTCCCAGACCGACAGAAGTGGAGCCTCCCGGTAGAGCCTCGGCATCCGGGAGTCCTCCACGTACCCGTTGCCGCCCAGACACTCCAGGGCCTCCGCCGCGTGGATCGGCCCGCGCTTGCACACGTGGTACTTGCTGACGGCGAGGCCGATCCGTCGGAGGGCGTCGGCCTCCCGGTCTCCCGCGTCGGCCAGGTCGGTGAGTTCGGCGAGCCAGAGCGCGACCGTCGTCGACGCCTCGGCCTCCACCGCGAGGTCGGCCAGCACGTTGCGCATCAGCGGCTGGTCGATGAGGGCCGCCCCGAAGGCCCGGCGGTGCATCGCGTGGTGGACGGCGTTCGCGACCCCGACCCGCATTCCGGTGGCGGTACCGAGTGTGCAGTCGAGTCGGGTCATGTTGACCATCTCGATGATCGTCGCGACGCCCCGGCCCTCGTCGCCGACGATCCAGCCGGTCGTCTGGTCGTACTCGACCTCGCTGCTGGCATTCGACCGGTTGCCGAGCTTGTCCTTGAGACGCTGCAGGAGGAAGGGGTTGCGCGAGCCGTCGGGCAGGACCCGCGGGACGCAGAAACACGTGAGCCCACCCGGTGCCTGCGCGAGGACGAGGAACAGATCGGACATCGGTGCGGAGGTGAACCACTTGTGCCCGGTGATCGAGTACGTCCCGTCGGAGTTCCGGGTCGCGTGGGTGGTGTTGGCGCGGACGTCCGACCCGCCCTGCTTCTCGGTCATCGACATACCCGCCGTCAGACCCCGCTTGGTGGCCGGCGGGGCCAGAACCGGGTCGTAGTGGGCGCTCGTCAGCAGCGGTTCGAACATCGCGGCGAGGTCGGGAGCGCGGCGTAGGGCCGGCACCACCGCGTAGGTCATCGAGATCGGACACCCGTGACCCGCGTCCGTCTGCCCCCACACACTCGACTTGGCCGCGCGCACCAGATGGGGGTTGGGCCTGGGGTCCACCCACGGGGCGCCGTGCAGACCGAACCCGACGGCGCGACGCATCAGCTCGTGGTAGGCCGGATCGTAGTCGACCTCGTCGATCCGGTTCCCGTACCGATCGTGCGTCCGGAGGATCGGCGGGTTGGCCTCCGCACGGTCGCCCCACTCGAGGGCGTCGGCGGACCCGGCGAGTCGTCCGACCTCGTGCAGCTCGTCCACAGCGTGTCCCGCCCCGGCCCGGGAGAGCGCCTCCAGGATCACCGGCTGCTCGGCAGCGTCGTACCCCACCAGGGGCGGGACCTGGTTTGTCACCGTGTGCGTCACCATGGACGGAGTATTACATAACTCCTGCGGTCAGATCTAGAGTGTAATAGTCATCGATCCGCCCGGACCGGACCACCTCCCGCGCGGTCAGGTGCCCGCGCCCAGGACGCCGTTCGCGAAGCGGCCGAAATCGGTACGGAATCGCTGATAGGACTCGCGGAGACGCTCACCGGGCCAGTCGGCGGGCAGCAGCTCCGCGGGGAGGAGCGGGTCGTGCAGGATGTGCCTGACCGTCGCGGCCGCCACCTCGAAACGCGTGGACATCTCGTCGGCGCGTTCGGCCGCGGCGAGAAGGGCCGCTCCGTCGCGCGCCCATCCCGCGGGGTCGAACAGGCGTGAGGTCAGGGCGTCGACGTCGCCGGCGGGGACACAGGAGAACTCCTCCGACCTGGCCGTCAATGCATCAGAGCGGACGACGTCGAGATTGGCGGGCCGGAGCCACACCCCCTCGCGCAGCTCCGCGTACCGGAGCCCGGTCAGTTCGGATCGGGTCGCCACACGTGTCGCCGCGTCGGCCGGGACCGTGACGACCTGCATCGACCACTGACGGTCCCAGGGCTTCAGGGAGGGCGAGATCGCCGCATCCTGCCGCTCCTGCCTCGAGATGAGACGGGGCGAGAGTCGGTACACCCCCCGGTCCCGCTCGAGGTCACCCGAGGCGACCATCCTGGTCAGGGCGACGCGCACGGCCGATTCCTGGAAGCCGAGCCGCACGGCCACGTCGACGATGCCCGCCGCCGTCGACTCCGCGGGGTGCGCACCGAGAAGGGCACTGAGCACGGCCGACCGCGCGGGGAGCTTCATCGGGCGTGCGGGCGCGGGCATGGTCGGAATGATATCCGCGCTGGTCTCCACGGCCGCAGGCGATCAGCAGCCCCGAACAGGCGTCAGGTGGACGGCCGCGGGGAGGGGCCGGGGCGAACGAGCCGGCCTGTAAGCCGGATCCTGTGCCCTCCGCGTACGGAGGGCGACGACCATCCATCTGGGCACACCGTCACCGGGTACCTCGAGCGGTCCACCCGCGGACTCGGGCGAGCAGCCCTTCCGTGCATCGCTGCACTCCATCCGCGCAGCCGCACCGCGGGCGGTGCGGCCTTCGACCTTGCTCCGGGTGGGGTTTACCTAGCCGCCCCGGTCGCCCGGGGCGCTGGTGCGCTCTTACCGCACCGTTTCACCCTTACCGCGCCCGCAGGCGCGGCGGTCTGTTTTCTGTGGCACTGTCCCGCGGGTCACCCCGGGTTGCCGTTAACAACCACCCTGCTCTGTGGAGTCCGGACTTTCCTCGGACCGGGGCCCTGCCGCCTGATGGCGCCGGTTCCCCCGCCCGCGGCCGTCCGGCCGACTCGTTCGCCCTGGGGAGTCTAGTCCAGGTGCGAGGTGTCGTTCACCAGGTGCACCGACGTCGGCCCGTCCGGGTAGAAGCGCACGTCCGACACCGAGGCCAGATCCAGGTGGAGCCGGAAGAGGAGCTCGTCGCCGGCATCCAGAGCGGCGCGGATCGCCATCTTGATGGGGGTGACGTGGCTGACCACCGCCACCACGCCGCCCGGGCTCTCCTCGACGATCCGGCGCAGGCCCCGTTCGACCCGGGCGCGGACCACGGCGAAGCTCTCGCCCCCGGGTGGAGGCACGGCGGTGTCCGACATCCAGCGTGCGTGCAGTTCGGGGTCCTGCTCGGCGGCCTCGGAGAAGGTCAGGCCCTCCCACTGCCCGAAGTCGGTCTCGATGAGGTCGTCCGCGACCACCAGTGGGACCCCCGCCGCCTCGGCGGCGCGCTCGGCCGTGCCCAGACACCTGCGCAGGGGGGACGAGACCACGGCGGACAGCTCCGGGATGCGCGCCAGGCGGTCGGCGGTCCGTTCGGCCTGCACGACCCCCAGGTCGGTGAGGTCGGGGTCGCCCTGGCCGGAATAGCGACGGTCCACCGAGAGCGGGGTCTGGCCGTGGCGGGCGAGCACGATCCGGGTGGGCCTCCCGGCGGCCCCCGTCCAGCCCGGACCGCCGCTCACGAGTTGTCCGTGCGGACCACGATCACGCCGCACTCCGGGCAGGTCAGGACCTCGTCGGCGGGAGCGGTCCGGAACGCGGACACCGTGGTGCGGTCGAGATCCATCGCGCACGCCGAGCACCGGCCTCCGTTGAGGATCGCGGCGCCCACTCCCGCCTCCTCGGCACTACGGGTATAGAGGTCGAGGAGTCCGGAGGGTAGGTCCTCGGCCTGGCGGGCCCGCTCGGCGGTCGTAGCGGTCACGGAGTCCTCGAGTTCGGCGAGTGCGGTGTCGCGGACGGTGGTGGCCATACCCAGGCGGGCGTCCAGGTCGGTGATGATCGCGCCGGAGTGGCGGACGTCGGCGACCACGGCCTCGTGGCGCTCGGTCAGTTCGGAGAGCTCGGCCACGAGATTCTCCTCGCGGCGGTGGAGCGACCCGAGCTCGTACTCGAGCTCGGTGGACTGCCTGTCGGACAACCCCCCGGCCGCCAGCAGGTCGGCGTCGTTCGCGCGGCGCCTGCGCACGGCGTCGAGATCCGAGCTCAGCTTGGCGATCGCCCGGTCCAGATCCTCCACGTGGATCCGGGCCCGCGCCGCGGACTCCACGGCCGCACGCCGCTCGGCCTCGAGCGTGTCCAGGACACCCTGTTCCGGGAGTGATCTCCGCCGGTGCGCGAGGGAGCCCAGGCGCAGGTCGAGCTCGGCGATGTCGACGAGTCGACGCTGGACGGTGGGATCGGCCTTCATGAGGGCCAAGACTACCGCCCGTCGCCCTCTCCCCCCGACGCCACCGTCCACGGGTCGGTGCGCAGGTCGCACACCGTCGCCGCCACCCCGACCCCCTCCTCCACCAGGGCCGCGGCCTGCGTACACCACGGGAACTCGAGCGCCCAGTGCGCGGCGTCCACAAGGGCCGGTCCGCCCTCCCTGAGGTGTTCGTCGACCACGTGGTGACGCAGGTCTCCGGTGAGGTACACATCCGCCCCCGCGGCCCGTGCCGCACCCAGCAGGGAATCGCCCGAACCCCCGCACAGCGCGACCCTCCTGATCTCCGTGTGCGGGTCACCGGCGCCACGGACCCCCCACCGTGTCCGCGGCAGCCGGGCACCCACGAGAGCGGTGAACTCCGCGAGCGACATCGGCTCCGCCAGGTCGCAGACGCGACCGAGACCGGTGTCCTCGGGGCCCGGGCCGGGCCCCGCGTGGTTGATCAGCACGTCCATGGCGGGGACCTCGTACGGGTGCGCGGCCGTGACCGCCCGGCGGACCTCGGATCTCAGTTCGGGTGGCGCCACGAACTCGACCCGCGTCTCGGAGACCCGCTCCGGCTCGCCGATCACGCCGATCGTCGGGTCCGTACCGTCGCCGGGGCGGAAGCGACCGGTGCCCGGCACGGAGAACGAGCACTCGGTGTACCCGCTCATCCGACCGGCCCCGGCGGCGAAGGCCGCGTGGAGGAGGTCCTCGACGTCGTCGTCGGGAACCGTCACCACCCATCTGTCGACGGTGCCGTCACCGGTCGGGACGAGCGGCCTGCCGGGGCTCAGACCCAGCGTCTCGGCGAGCGCGTCGTTGACGCCGGGCCGCGCGGAGTCGGCGTTGGTGTGGGCGGCGTACAGGGCGCAGCCGCCCAGGACCAGACGGTGCAGCAGGCGGCCCTTGGGGGTGTCGGCGGCGATCGAGTGCACCCCCCGCAGCAGGGGCGGGTGGTGGACCAGGAGCAGATCGGCACCCAGGGCGAGCGCGTGGTCGACCACCGCGTCGGTGGCGTCGACGGCCACCACGACCGTCCCGACCTGTGCGGACGGGTCGCCCGCGACCAGACCGACACGATCCCAGGACTCGGCCAACCGCGGCGGGTACGCGTGCTCCAGCAGGTCGATCACGTCGGCCAGGGTGGGCCCACCGGTGGTCATCGTCGATCCCCTTCCCGCTCCGCCCGCCACGCGCGGACGAGTCCGTCCACCATCCTGCCGTCGCGCACCGCCAGGCGCAGGTGGGTGGCGTCGAGCCCGGGGAAGGTGTCCCCGCGGCGGGTCGCGATCCCCCGGCGCGCCAGACCCGCACGGAAGGCGACGGGATCCGCCCCGTCCGGGGTACGCACCAGGATGAACGGCGCGTCGGGGGGCACGACGACAGTGATCCCCGCGGCGGAGAGGGAGGCCACCATCGCCCGGCGTTCGGCCACCACCTGCGCACGTGCCGCCGCCAGCTCGCGGTCGGCCACGGAACCCAGGCAGGCCCGGATCGCCTCGAGTTGCAGAGTCCCGAGGGGCCAGTGCGGCCGGGCCGCGGCGAGCTCGGTCAGAACCGACGGATCCCCCACGGCGTAGCCCACCCGCAGTCCCGCGAGCGCCCACGTCTTGGTCAACGATCTCAGCACCACCAGGCCGGGCAACCCGGCGCCGGCCAGGGTGTGCCCGGCCTCGTCGGACACCACGTCACAGAACGCCTCGTCCACGACCGTCACACGACCGGGGCGGCACAACGCCGCGACGGTCGCCCTGGGGTGGAGGACCGAGGTGGGGTTGGTGGGATTTCCGACGACGACGAGGTCGGCCTCGTCGGGTACGAGTGCCGGATCGAGACGGTACGGCGGGGGCAGGATCACCCTGTCGACCGCGACACCGGCCCGCCGCAGTTCGACCTCCGGCTCCGTGAACGAGGGGTGCAGCACGGCGGCGCGCAGGCCCCGGCGGGCCGCGTGGTCGGCGAGCAGGTGGAACCCCTCCGAGGCCCCGGCCAGCAACAGCACGCCCTCGGGCCCCACCCCGTGACGGGCGGCGACAGCGGCCACGGCCGCCTCGCCGTCGTCGGCGGTCGGGTATCCACCCAGGTCACCGAGTCGATCGGCCAACCGCTCCCGTAGCCACGCGGGCGGAGCGTCCCCGCGCACGTTGACGGCGAAGTCCACCGCACCCGGCACCAGCTCGGCATCACCGTGGTGACGCAGCGCGTCCCACGACGGACCCTCGGGCAGGTGTCCGGGCGCGGATCCGGGCGCGGCGCTCATGACCGGCAGCCTAGGCGGGGCCCACGGGGGCGGCGGCGACGGGTGGCGGCGCATGCCGGCCGGGGTCTGAGAGGATGACGGCATGCCCGACCGCCCGATCCTCCTCGTCGACCTCGACGGCACCATCACCGACTCACTGGACGGCATCGCCAGGTCGCTCCACCACGCGCTGGACACCGTCGGTGCACGGTGGGACGACTCACGTGACATCCGCTCCATCGCGGGCCCACCCATGCCGGACACCCTCGCCTCGCTGGGGCTCGGGGGCGACGATCTGCAGCGGGCGATGAGCGCGTACCGCGAGCGCTACACCGACGTGGGGTGGCTCGAGAACGCGGTCTACGAGGGAATGGACGGCCTGCTGACGAGCCTGGCCGGCCACGGTTTCCGGATGGCCGTGGCGACGAGCAAGGACCAGCAGGCCGCGCGACGGATCCTGGAGCACTTCCGGCTCGACGACCCGTTCGAGTTCATCGGCGGCGCGGACCTGCGGGTAGGGCGGGCGGCCAAGGCCGATGTGATCGCGCACTCACTCTCCGCACTCGGCGTCGATCCGGTACCGGTGGCCGAGGGGGGCACGGGCCACGTCCTCATGATCGGCGACCGCGAGCACGACGTGGAGGGTGCCGCCCGCTACGGGATCCCCACGGCGATCGTGCGCTGGGGTTACGGCAGCCCCGGTGAGTGGGACGGCGCCCGCTGGTCCCCGGCGGACACCGCCGAGCTGGAGCGGATCATCCATGAGTGGTGACCCGCGCGTGCACGTCGTCTTTGTCTGTACCGGCAACATCTGCCGCTCCCCCATGGCCGAGGTCATGGCACGGCACGCGTTCTCCGGCGCCGGGTTCGGCGACAGTGTCACCGTCTCGAGCGTGGGTACCGGGGGGTGGCACGTCGGGGACGGCATGGATCCACGGGCCGCGGCCGAGCTCGAGTCCCACGGGTACGACAGCACGCACGTGGCCGCACAACTGTCGGCCACCGATCACCGGGCCGACCTGGTGGTGGCGCTCGACCGCGGCCATCGCGACCACCTCCTCGGCGCCGGGGTCGAGGAACACCGTGTCCGCCTCCTGCGGGGGTTCGATCCCGCGGCGGACGGTGAGGACGTGGCCGACCCCTACTACGGCGACCACGACGGCTTCACCCGGACCCGTCTCCAGATCGCCGAGGCGCTCCCCGGGTTGGTGGCCGAGGTGCGTGCCCTCCTGACTTAGCCCGTCGGGGTGCAGCGGATACC